>JANXNT010000897.1 GCA_025353985.1 Limnoglobus sp. | reverse complement strand
CATCGGCACTCCCGAGGCAAGTATAGAAAACGCGGCCTCGGTTCGTCGCCTTCTCGCGAACCCATGCGAGCGGCTCCGCGGGGTTGTCGCCACACTGGCCCGTCAGCAACACGACGGCATCGGACGCAAGTGGATTCGACTTGTACAACCACGACGGATACTCGACCGGTTCGGTGGGCCAGCCTTGCAATATCGAGTGGGCCTTTGCGGTCGCACTGGCGATTTCGACCTTGGTTTTCAGCACGTTCGGGTAGTGCCCCTTGTATTCGCAGCCGAGAATCTCCTTGTCGAACGACTCCCACATCGTCACGCCGTCGGGTAGTGTTTCCCCCTTGCGCGGCGCGAAGGCGTGGCTACTCGTGCGAATCGCGATCACCGGCTTACCCGCCATCACGAACTGCTTCACCGCCTCCAGTTCCGCCGTCAACAGCGGCTTGCGGCGCACGCTGAGTAGCATCGCGTCGGCGGTGTTCAGCAACTCGATTCCGGGCAAGCGGTGCTTCACTTTGGCATCCGCGAACACGAACGACACGCGGTACGTTTGCCCGAGTTGTTTGCGTGCGAAGGTGGGTAGTGTGCGCTCGGTTTTGTACTCGTCTTCGGCGGCGAGAATCACCAGATGCTGTCGCGTGTCGGACTTGAAGCGGAATTCGTTACCACCGAGAAAGTCCGCACTCGTTACCGTCGGGCACCAGTGTCTTTCGATGTGCTCGATGACCAAATCGGTACCGGTGAAGTGACTGACAAACGGCGCTTTCGTGGGGTTGTACATCGTGTCGGTCATGTCGCGAACGAGCACGACATTCAGCCCCTGTTGCGTCAGTTGGCGAATCGCGAACGGCCGGCCGAGCACGCACATATTCGTGTGAACGCCCATAATCGCGACATTCTCGATGCCGCGCTGCTTCATGAGATAATACGCCTCCGCCGAATCGGTGATCGCGTCACCATCGACGATCTTCAGCGCATCGTGCTGGTGGCTCCAAGCACGATAGTTCTTGACCGACTCTTCGCAACCGCCGTCGGAATCGTCGATTGGCAACGCCGCTTCCTTCTTCGGGTCGAGTTTGCACCAGCGTTCGAGCGGCACTTTCGGTTCGACTTTCGGCGCACTCATGGCAAGTTTGCGGCCAGGGTGGTCTTTGTAAAACTCCATCGTGTCGCTAGGGCAGTGGATGATGAGCGCCCCCTTCTTGCGAGCGGCGGCGATCAGTTCGTTCATTCGCGGGGCCAACTCGCCGACGCGTGCCGTGGAACTCGGGCACCAATGTTTGTCCCACATATCGCAGACGACGATGGCTGTCTTTTTGGCGTCCCAATTCGTCGGCTTCACTTGAATGTGATACCGACCCGAAGCCGGTTCCGTCTCCGAGCGGCTACGCGAATGGAGCGCGAACGACTCCGGCGTTTCCGCATCCAGCGGACCCAACCACACCGCAACCCACAGTAATGCAATGACACGCATCATGGCGATTCCCCGTTCGAGGTTTTCGCCCATCATGACGCAACCGCCACGCTAATGCAACTAAATGCGATTTGTCCGAAGTAGGCGAGATGATGAAAGCCAGTGCTTACGGCACGGGCAGGTGATCCAGTACCCGTTTCACCACATCGTCGGGACGCAACTCTTCGGCCTCCGCTTCGTACGACACAATCACGCGGTGCCGCAACACGTCGAGTGCCATCGCCTTGACATCTTCGGGTGCTACGAAGTCGCGACCGTTCAGGAATGCGTGGGCTTTTGCTGCACGAATCAGCGCTATTGTTGCACGGGGGCTGGCTCCATTTTGGATTAACCCCGCGAGATCCAGCCCATATTCGGCAGGCGTTCGCGTTGCTCGCACGACATCGACGATGTAATTTTTCACCTTCGCATCGGTGTAAAGTCCATCGACCGCGCTCCGTAATGCCACGAGGTCCGATGCCGAAAGTGTCGGTTCGATATCGAGCGTCGCGTTCACGCTGGCCATGCGGTCAAGGATCAGCAACTCGTCGACTTTGCTCGGGTAATCGATCAGCACTTTCAACATGAACCGATCGACTTGGGCTTCGGGTAGCGGGTATGTACCTTCTTGTTCGATCGGGTTCTGCGTCGCGAGAACGAAGAACGGCCGCGGTAACGGGTGCGTCGTGTCGCCGATCGTTACCTGGCGTTCCTGCATCGCTTCGAGGAGTGCCGATTGCACCTTCGCCGGTGCGCGATTGATCTCATCCGCAAGCAGAATATTCGCGAACACCGGTCCTTGGCGCACGCTGAACTCGCCGGTGCGCGGGTTGTAAATCTGCGTACCGATCACGTCTGCGGGAAGTAAATCTGGCGTGAACTGCACCCGCTGATACTTCAACTGCATCGCCTGCGCGACCGTCCGCACGGCGAGCGTTTTCGCCAAGCCCGGCACGCCTTCGAGCAAGATGTGGCCATCGGTGAGCAAGCCGATGAGCAGGCGATCTAACAGGCGGCGTTGCCCGAGGAGGACGCTCTCGACGGCCGTGTAAAACGGCACGAGGCGTTCGCGCAGAGCAGAAGGCGTGATGTTCGGCATAGCGGGTGCGGCCGGTGTGGGTGAAACGACGACTGTTGTAGGTATATCATCAGGAGAATCTTCGAGCATCCTCTGAGGTCGCTATGCCACGCGCTTTCGCTCTGATTGTTGCGGTACTTTTCTGCACACACGTTACGGCACAAGCCCCACCGCTGCAAACGACGGCGGAGAAAACCGCCTACCACGAAACGACGCGGCACGCCGAGGTGTTATCGTTTTGCAAGCAACTTGCGGAGCGGTACCCGGAGCGAGTCAAGTACGTCGAGTACGGCACGAGCGGCGAAGGGCGACCACTGCCCGCACTCATTTTCGGCAACCGTGACGCCAAGGAAATCGTGAAGCCGCTTGCACCGCCGGTGCTGCTCGCGTTTGCGAACATTCACGCGGGGGAAGTCGATGGCAAAGAAGCGCTGCTCGCGCTCGCTCGCGATTTCGCCACGGAGAAAGACGACACGTGGCGACGCGGTTGGCAGATCGTGTTTGCGCCCAACGTGAACCCCGACGGCAACGAGAAAATCGACCCGAAGAATCGTCCCGAACAGAACGGCCCCGTCGGCGGTGTTGGCATCCGCGAGAATGCGAAATCACTCGACCTCAACCGCGATTTCATTAAGCTCGAATCGCCGGAAATTCGCGCACTCGTTCAACTCGTCAACCAATACGACCCGCTACTGACAATCGACTGTCACACGACGAACGGCAGCAAGCACCGGTACACGCTTACCTACGACGGCCCGCGTTACCCCGTTGCCGATGCAGGCGTAATCGACACCGTTCGCGATAAAATGCTACCCGCGGTTTCGACGGAACTGAAAGGCAAAACGGGCTACGACAGCTTCTTCTACGGCAACTTTTCCGACGACCTCACCAAGTGGGAAACCTACCCCGCCACGCCGCGGTTCGGCGTGCAATACTTCGCACTGCGAAACCGCATTGGCCTGCTTTCCGAGTCGTACAGTTACGCACCTTTCCCCGACCGCGTGAAAGCGAGCGGGCAGTTCGTTCGTGCCGCGTTCGGGTATACGATCGCGAACGGCGATGCCCTGCGCAAGCAACTCCACGAAGCGGAAACGCCACGGCCACGGATCGCGTTACGCACGAAGACCGTCGCCCACGACAAGCCCGCAATCGTGCTCGGATACGACGGTGAAAAACCGAAAGATTTGTCGCTCGAAATCATCGCGAAAGTGGTGCCCACGCTCGAAGTCGAACTGCCTTACGGCTACCTGATTCCGCCCGAACAAACCGAAGTGATGTACGCACTGCAACGACACGGAATTCGCGTGGAGGAACTGCGTGAGGAGATCGAACTCGATCTCGAAATCGCAACCGTGTTGGAAGTGAAACGTGCCGAGCGAGCATTCCAGAAACACCAACTCGTGACGCTCGAAGTCGTGCCAAAGAAGCTGACGAGAATGGTACCGCCCGGCACGCTGTTCGTTCGCACGGGGCAGCCACTCGGGATGTTCGCCGGGTATTTACTTGAGGCGCAATCCGAAGATGGCTTCGCCGCGTGGAACGTTTTCGACGCCACGATTGCGAAAGGCGGCGACTACCCGATTTCCCGTGTCGTCAGCAAACACGGCATCGCCACGGGAGCGCCGCGGCCGGAAGTTCGCAAGAAGGATTTGCCGATCGATGTCGATTTCCTGCTCTCGAATCGCGCAATGGCATCGGAAGCCATCATTGGCCAAAAGTGGTCTGACGATGGCGAAACCTTCACGCAACAAAAAGGCAAAAGCAACTGGCTGGTCAACGCGCGAACGGGGCGTGCCGTCTTATCGGCGAGCAAAATCACGGCGACGAAACCGAAGGAGAAAGACGATCGCGAGTTCCTGACTGCGGCATCGGGTGGCAAACAGTCGGCGTTCGTGCGCAAGGGGAATTTATACTTGCTGAACCTCGAAACGCAGGTCGAAAGCGAGATTACCCACGATGGCGGTGGCGACGTCCTCAACGGCCGCGGCGACTGGGTGTACGAGGAAGAAATTTTCAACCGTGCAGGCCGCGCATTTTGGTGGAACGCGGACGGTTCCGCGATTGTTTTCATGAGGTTCGACGATACGAATGTAAAAAAGTTCACTGTGACCGATGCCATACCTACGGCCGGGCGTGCGGAGGTCTATTCGTACCCGAAGCCCGGCGACCCGAACCCAACGGTGAAGTTCGGCATTGCCACCACAACGAACGCGCCCGTTACGTTTCTCGACCTCGGAAGCTACGAGCCGAACGATACGCTGATCGCCCGCCTCGGCTGGTTCCCCGATGGCAAACGGGTGTATGCGTACGTGCAAAACCGCACGCAAACGTGGCTCGATTTCGTCGTCTGGGACTCTGTCGCCGCGAAGCCACGGGTGCTGTTCCGCGATGCGACGAAAGCCTGGATCGAAGACGCCGGCGAACCGCATTTCCTCTGCGATGGCAGTTTTTTGTTCCTAAGCGAACGCAGCGGCTGGAAGCATATCTATCACTATGCCGCCGATGGCAAAATCATCAAGGCGGTCACCAATGGCGATTGGGAAGTGAAGGATATTCACCGCATCGATGAAGACGCCAAGTGCATCTACTTTTCCGCCACGAAGGACGCCCCGCTCAAAACGAATCTGTATCGCGCGACGATCGACGGATCTCGCATCGAGCGCATCACGACGGGTAACGGCACACATACAGTCAGCGTAGCACCGAAGGGCGATCTGTATATCGATCGCGATAGTGATCAGGACACGCCGACGAAGTCGGCATTACGTACATTCGATGGCAAGATCATTCGCTTACTCGATACGAACCCGATGTATGCGCGGGACGAGTATCGTTTCGGAAAATATGAGCGCACGACGATTGCGTTAGCCGATGGTTTTACACTTGAAGCGGCGATTGTGTACCCGCCGAATTTCGACCCGTTGAAGAAGTACCCGATCTGGGTATCGACGTATGCGGGGCCGCACGCGCCGACGATACGCGAAGGCTGGGGTTGGCGTGGCTTCGAGCAAGCATTGGCAAGTATGGGCATCGTCTCGTTTCGCGTCGATCCGCGATCCGCATCTGGAAAAGGAGCGATTTCCACGTGGACGACCTACCGACAACTCGGCGTGCAAGAGTTGAAAGACCTCGAAGCCGCGGTCGACTGGATCGGCCAGAAGCCGTGGGCGGACAGCACGCGTGTAGGCATCAGCGGGCATAGCTATGGCGGGTTCATCACCGCCTACGCACTCACGCACAGCAAGAAATTCGCCGCCGGTATCGCGGGTGCCCCGGTCACCGATTGGCGACTGTACGACTCGATTTACACTGAGCGATACATGGGCCTGCCGAGTGAAAATCCCAAAGGATACGATGCCACATCGTGCGTAAAGGCCGCCGCCAACCTTCACGGCAAACTATTGCTCATTCACGGCCTCATCGACGACAATGTGCACATGCAAAACACGATGCAGTTCGCGGATGCACTCCAGGTGGCCAACAAGCCATTCGAGTTAATGATCTATCCCAAATCTCGGCACGGCATCATAAGTCCGCACTATACAAAACTACAACTCGACTTCATCCGGCGTGCATTGTTGGAAGGGAAGTGAGTGGTGAGTAACAGTGTTTCAATCGTTATCTCAACGAGGTGTTTTCGAATGAAGAAATGTATGGCCTTCGGCTTCACTACCTCATGGATGGCAGTTGACATAATAGCGTTTGCGCATACTCCGGCGAAGCCTGCCGAGAAGGCTCCAAATGGGGATTCCCAGTATCGGCTCGTGCCGGATTCGTTGCCTCAGGAGATGGTGCCGAAGGGTGAGATTCGTGGGCCGTTCGTGCTGCCCTACAAGGTGTATCTGGGCACGTAGCACACGTACTGGGTGTATGTGCCTGCGCAAGCAAGGGACTTCCACGGTAGATCGACTGCGTGAAGTTTCTTGCTTGCGCTGCCGGCTGGCAGGAGTCGATGGTTCAAGCCAATTCTGGCGCAAGGCGAGCGGGGGAGGTGACTCCCCTGATTGTTCCTGCGTCGTGGGTATTGATTCTGAGAGTTTCTGACCCGCGCTTCGCTACGCAAAGCCTACGCGGCGCGCCTAAACTGGGTGCGGTTTGTCGCAAAAATCCACGCCGCACCGAGTGCCATCATTGTGGCGGCGAAGAGTAGGCCAGTGCTCCAACCGTACGTCATGACGAGCCAGCCGACCATGAGGCTGGCTCCGACGTCGCCGAGGCCGTTGACGACGGCGAGGACACCGTAGGCGGTGCCGTGAATCGCTTTGTCGGCGACGAACTCCGCGACGAGCGGCGGCTCGATTGTTTCCTGAATCGCCATGTACGTTCCCGCCAGTGCGAACAGCGCAGCCCACCCGATGAGCGAGCCATCGACGATCGTCATCCATGCGGCGAACAGCGCCATCGTTAGCGCGCCCAGAACGTAGCCGATGAACAACAGTTTGCGGTGGCCGATCCGGTCGCCGAGCCAACCGGCGGGGAACGCCATCGCGGCTTGCACGAAGTTTCGCCATGCATAACAGAGAATTCCCGCAATAGCGGCGCGTTGCGGATGGTCCGAAATGCCATCGAGCGGCAGGTATTGAATCGCGGCGAGGATCAACAGCGTATGCGAAAAATCGCCGAGGCCGAACAGCCCGACGCCGACGAGAAACTTGCGGTAACTCGCGGGCAACATCGCGATCGATGCCCCGAGCCGTAGCCCCGGTTTCGGCGTGAAACGCTGTTCCCGAACAAGCAGCGCGAACGTGAGTGCGGCACCCAGCCCCGGTATCAGCGTCAGCCAGAATGCCAGCGCGTACGTGCCGTGCGGGTCGTAGCCCAACACGTTCGCGGCGGGGATTTGATAGAGCAAGTACGCCGCGAGCAATGGCCCGACGACCGCGCCGAGCGTGTCGCCCGCTTTGTGGAAACCGAACGCTTTGCCCCGGTGTGCGGGGTCGACGGCATCGGTGATGATCGCGTTCCGCAACGGCCCGCGAATCCCCTTGCCGAGCCACGCCAGCGACTTCGCCACGAGCACCAACGGCCACGCCACTGCAAGGGCGCAGAGTGCGAACGCGGACCCCGTTAAAACGTATCCCGTCACGACGAGCGACTTACGTTTGCCGATGCGATCGCTCCACCAACCGACGAGAATTTTCGCAGTATTCGAAATAAACTCGGCCGCCGCCTCGATCGCACCGAGCACCTGCGCGGCTTGGCCGAACGGCAACCCGAGCAAAATCAGAAAAGACGGCAGCAACGATGTCGCCAACTCGTAACCGACATCGGCAAGGAAACTCGTCAGCCCCGCGCCGACCACCGTGCGGTTCAACCATGCGGTCATAACATCGACCTTTCGAGCGGCTGCAATGCGGCCACGGCATCGTAGCGCGACGATTCGAGCGGGATCGCTTCCTCGACGACGAACGGCCCGACACGGGTCCGACGCAGTTCCTGTACCAACCCGCCCACGCCGAACGTGGCACCCAGATCGCGGGCGATGCTGCGAACGTACGTGCCTTTCCCGCAATCGATTTCGAGTTCGAGATACGGCCAGTTATACGACAAAAATCGAATCGCATCGACGCGGACCGTGCGCGGTTCGAGCTTGGGATCGATCCCACGGCGTGCCAGTTTATGCGCGCGTTTGCCGCCGACTTTCAGTGCCGAATAGATTGGAGGAAGTTGCAAAATACTGCCGATAAATGCGGGGATCGCAGCCCGAACGGCGGCTTCGTCAGGCGGTGTGGCGGTCGCGGTTTCCACAATCGCGCCATCGGCATCGTCGGTGTCGCTGGTCGCGCCGAGGCGGATGCGGCTCCAGTAACTTTTGCCCATGCTTTGCACCGTGTCCGCGAGTTTCGTCGCTTCGCCGATGCAGATGACGAGCAACCCCGTGGCACGCGGATCGAGCGTGCCAGTGTGGCCGATTTTCGTCCGTCGTGGGAACCAATTCTGAACCGCGTTCACAACTTCCCGCGAAGTCATCCCGCTCGGTTTATCTACCGCCAGCCAGCCATTCATTCGCCGCATCCTCAATCGCCTCAAGTGTCTTCATCAGGGAGTATGGTACAAAACGATGTGTCAACATGAAGAACGTTTTGGCGTACTCACTTTGGCCGCGTGAATACGTTCTTGATGTAGTAGGCACACTCCGTGTGCCGTTCGGATGTTGTCAAACCTGCTCGCATCTTGGTATGCCGCAAGCGGTCTTAACGGCACATGGAATGTGCCTGCTACATTCAGAAACTGCTACCCGAAATCGTCACGTTTTGAACCGTGCCTTCAAATCGTCACTCGACCGTTACGCTCTTGGCGAGGTTCCGCGGCTTGTCCACGTCGCAGCCGCGTAGCACCGCGATTTCATACGCCAGCAGTTGCAGCGGGATCGACACGATGATCGGTTGCAAATACTCGACGACATCGGGAACGGTGATCATATCGTCGGCGATCTCGGCTACTTCGCGATCGCCTTCGCTGCAAATTGCAATCACCGGGCCGCCTCGTGCTTTGATCTCCTGCATGTTCGACATGACCTTGTCGAAGACGTTGCCGCGTGGCACGAGGAACACGCTCGGCGTGTCGGCATCGACGAGCGCGATCGGGCCGTGCTTCATCTCGGCGGCGGGGTAACCCTCGGCGTGGATGTAGCTAATTTCCTTCAATTTCAATGCGCCTTCGAGCGCCACCGGGTAAAGGTACTGCCGTCCGAGGTACAGGCAGTTCCGCATGTGCGCGTATTTTTTCGCGATCTTTTTCACCTGTTCGTGGCACTTCAGCGTTTTGCGTACGGCATCGGGCAGTGCGTGCAGTTCCTCGATAATGCGCATCCCTTGCGTACTCGAGAGGTGTCGCATTCGGCCGAAATAGAGCGCGAGCATCGTCAGCACGATCGTCTGCGACGTGAACGCCTTCGTGCTGGCGACGCCGATTTCCGGCCCCGCGTGCAAGTACACGCCGCCATCGGCTTCGCGGGCAATCGTACTGCCGACGACGTTGCAAATCGCGAGCGTCGGGTGGCCCATCCGCTTCGATTCCCTCATTGCCGCGAGCGTGTCGGCGGTTTCCCCAGACTGCGTCACCGCGAGCGTGAAGGTGCTGCGATCCATCGGCGGGTTGCGGTAACGCAACTCGCTGGCGTACTCGACTTCAACCGGAATTCTCGCGAGTTCCTCGAAGAGATATTCGCCGACGAGGCACGAGTGGTAGCTCGTCCCGCACGCCGTCATCACGACGCGGTCGATGCTTCGCAGTTGCTTCGGCGTCAGGTTCAAGCCGCCGAAGTGCGCCGTCCAGTTGCTTTCGTCGAGGCGGCCGCGCATCGCATTTGCGATCGTCTCGGGTTGTTCGTAAATTTCCTTCAACATGAAGTGCGGGTAATCGCCGATCTCCGCATCACCTTCGCCGAGGAAGTGCTTGATGTCCTGAATCGGCGCATCGACGGTGTCGAGATCTTGGTTGCGAATGACCCACGATTCCTGATCGAGTTGGCAGATCTGGCGGTCGTTGAGGTAGACGACTTTGTCCGCGTAACCGGCGAAGGCGTTGGCATCGGAGGCGAGGTAATGGCCGTTGGGGCCGATGCCGATAACGAGCGGACTGCCGAGCCGCGCCCCGACGATCACGCCCGGTTCGTTCTGCGCCATGACCGCGATGCCGTAGGTGCCCTTGACGAAGTCGAGTGCGAATCGCACCGCTTGCATCAGGTCGCCCTGGTAGTACCGCGAGATGAGGTGCGCGAGCACTTCGGTGTCAGTATCGGAGCGAAACTCGATGCCGTCGGCCTGGAGTTTGTGCTTCAGGCTCATGTAGTTTTCGATGACGCCGTTGTGGACGACGGCAATCGTGCCGGTGGTGTCGGTGTGCGGGTGCGCGTTCCGATCCGTCGCGCCGCCGTGCGTGGCCCAGCGCGTGTGACTGATACCGAACTGGCCCGGCGCGGGGTCGGCGTGAACCGCCTTCGTCAGTTCTGCAATCCGCCCCGCCTTCTTGCGAAGGTGCAGCGTCTTCCCCGTGCCCGTGACCATCCCCGCACTGTCGTACCCGCGATACTCCAAACGCCGCAACCCCTCGAGCAAGATCGGCGACGCTTCCGTGCGACCGGTAAACCCAATAATTCCACACATGCGAAGGAACTCCATTTTCCACGGGCAAGACAGACTCATCTTATTAGCACGGAAACCGCAGTATCATCACTGTTCGGAATTGTTAGCCCGACGCGCCAGCGAGGGAAACCAGCGAGGGAAACCCAGGGGTACGACGAAACGTCTAACCCTGGGCTGTCAGATTTAACCCCGTTGGGGTAAGAACTGGCTAAACATTACCCCCAACGGGGTTCGATCTTTTGGCCCAGGGTTGCGCTGGACACGCGAACCGGTTCGGGGCATATGTCGTTCGTACGATGTCCTCGTAGCGGGGATCGCCATGCGATTTGCGAACTCGATTGTTGTGTTGGTGTTGGCCATCGGGTTCGCGCGTGCCCAACTTCCGCCGATTCCGGTGCCGGTGGTCGAACTTCCGCCGATTACGCTCGTTACGGCAACGGAAGCGATCGTGGTACCGAACGGCACGCCGGTCTCGAAGCCATTGCAAGTGGTCGTCGTTCCCGAGTCGGTTCGGAAGGTGGAACCGATCCCGCCTGCGGTTGAGACGCCACCAGCGACGCAAGTAATCACTTCGCCGGCGAATGGCTACCCACACGGTTGGTCGAAGTACGATCTGCTATTTTGGTGGCCGAAAGCGCAACCGTTGCCGTGGATCCCAGTGCCGCTCGGCTCGCGGCA
>JANXNT010000236.1 GCA_025353985.1 Limnoglobus sp. | reverse complement strand
TCACGAAGACCGCTGTCATGAACATGAATTGGCCGCAAAAGGCTCGTTTGGGTGCGATGAGAGCGGTAGGCACCATCGCAGGACGCAGCACGTATGAAGAGTCAACTTATACATGGCTTTTCGAGATCGTGCAAAACAACAAGGACATCGCATTTCGCCGCACTGCCGCCATCGCGATCTATCATATGAAGCTCAATCCGATCCAAATCAAGACCGTGGAGGCGCACCTGACGACCGAACCGGACAAGGAGATCGTCCAGACGCTGCAAGCCGCGATTCAGGAAGCCAAAGAGCCGAAAAAACCGTGATTTTGGATCCGAAACACCGCCACACTTCAGATGTTCTGTCGCGTCGATGTACCGGGGTATCTGGACGAAGGTGGCAACAAGGGGCAGGTCGTCGTGAGCCAATACTACGCATACCCGACGGGGCCGCCGCCGCAGTCGATTCCGACGCCGCCGGCGTTGCCCGATTTTGCGCTCGGCGGCACCGCCCGCCAGGGCGTCGATTACAATGCCACGAAGCAAGCCACGAGTGTGATTCTGCCGTCGCTCGCTTCGAGCATGGTGTTCGTCGATGGCTACGAAGTCGAAATCACGCCGCTCGCCGATGGCGTCTACGATGACGGCGAGTGGGTCGATTTCGCCTTGATTCCGCCAGGAAATCAGAGCATCGTGCCATCGAGCAACGGCGGACCGATTTCGGTGACGTTGCCCATCTCCGATGCAGGCACGCCGCCGAAACCGCAAATTTCCATCGTCGCGCCCGACCCGAATGCGAGCGAACTCACGACCAGCAGCGGCATGTATCGCATCATGCGTAACGACGTCAATTTGCCACAAACCTTAACCATCTATTACGCCTTCGACGAGGCCGGCCTGACCGACCCCGCCACCAACTACGACGACTACACCGCGACCTCCAAAGTCGGCGGCCTCGCATCCAGCGGCAGCCTGACCTTCCCCGCTGGCGTCGCGATGATCGAAGTCAAGCTCACGCCCGTCGATGATAATAAACTGGAGAGTGACGAACTTGCGCAACTAAAGCTTCTATCGGGCAGTAACTATGTCGTCGATGCGACGAAGTCGAAGGCGCTGATTCTGATTGTGGATAAAACGTTGCCAAGTTCGATTGGCGATACGGTATGGATCGACACCAATGGTAACCAAGTTCAAGACAATGGCGAATCGGGTATGCCCGATGTAGTGGTGAAATTATTCAAAGCCGAAACGCCAACAATTGTATTTCAAACGACGAATACCGATTTCAACGGGCACTATCAGTTCGATAAATTATCGTCGAAGTTCGAGTATCTCGTCGAGGTCGCGAACCCGGTCTTGGGAACATATCGCTTCACGACGGCATCAATGTTTGGGCCAATCGCACTGCAACCGGATGAGCATAACAATACGATCGACGCCGGTTTGCGCGGATTTGGCTCAGTCAGCGGTGTGGTATTCGACGACGACAACAGCGATGGTTTGCAGAACGACGGCACGCCGAATATCGCAGGCGTGACGGTGAAATTGTTCGATGCCCAAGGCGCACAATTCGGCGAGCAGATTACCGGCGTATCCGGCCGCTATCTATTCAACGACGTACCGTTCGGCGGCTACAAAGTCCAATTTATTCACGACTGCGATTGCTGCGAAATCTTCACATTGAAGGATGCCGGCCCAGACGACATCGACAGCGACGTCAACGACGAAGGCTGGACCGATCCATTTGAGATCGGGATCAGCAAAAACCCATTCTTAGCAAACCAG
>JANXNT010000816.1 GCA_025353985.1 Limnoglobus sp. | reverse complement strand
GAGTACGGCTTCCTCGGCGTCGCACCCGGCGGCATGTCGATCGACGAGCGACGCCCCGGATTGCTCATCGGCGCGACGACGGCGAACACGCCGGCGGGCCTCGCGAATCTGCGGCAGGGGGACATCATTCAGGCCGTAAATGGTGCACCGATTCGCGAGCCGGACGATCTGTTTCTGCAAGTCGGTGGATCGCTCGCCGGTTCGAGTATCATGCTTTCGATTCAGCGCGATCAAACGAAAATCAACGCGAAGATTCGCCTCGCGAAGTTCCTGCATCCGCACCCGTGGATCGCGTCGAACCAGCCCGCTGCCGTGCATGGCTTGCGCGTCGATTACAGTAGCTTGCTCGCCCAGCAGCAGGGTTTCGGCCCCGGTTTTCGCATGACATCCGCACAGAACGGCGTGATCGTTCGCGAACTGATTCCGAAGAGCGCAGCGGAAGTACGCTTCAAGAAACTCGCGAATCCGCAATCGCGTTGGCTCATCACTGCCGTCAACGGCAAAGAGGTTCGCACGCCTGCCGAGTTCTATGCCGAAGCCGGGCGAAACCGCACCGCCACGCTGACCGTGAGCAACGCGATGGACCCGAACAGCGAATCCCAGACTGTAACCCTACCGTAGTGGTGCCACGCGATGAAATATGCGATTTGCAACGAAACCTTCGTCGATTGGGATCACGAGCGGATCTGCCATCGGGCTGCCGAACTCGGTTACACCGGCCTCGAAGTCGCGCCGTTCACATTGGCCTCGCGAATCACCGATGTCAGCACCGCACGTCGTACGGAGCTTCGCCGGCAGGCCAAATCGGCGGGCATCCCGATTATCGGCCTCCACTGGCTGCTCGCGAAAACCGAAGGCTTTTATTTAACGACGCCCGATGCCGCGATCCGCGCGACCACGGCGGATTACTTCATCGCGCTCGCCGAAGCGTGTGAGGAACTCGGCGGGCACCTGATGGTTCTCGGCTCGCCGCTTCAGCGAAATTTGTTACCGGGCCTATCGCATGCGGATGCGGATCGCTACGCGCTCGACACACTCGCGCGCTGCCTACCAACACTCGAACGCACCGGCGTGACGCTCTGCCTCGAACCGCTCGGCCCCGTCGAAACGAACTACATGAACACGGCGGCATCGGCGGTCACGCTGATTCGCGAATTGAACCACCCGAACGTGAAATTGCACCTCGATGTGAAGGCGATGTCGACGGAGAGCGTATCGATACCGGACCTGATTCACGCGAATGCGGGCGACACGTTTCACTTCCATGCGAACGACCCGAACCGCCGCGGCCCCGGTTTCGGCGACACCGACTTCCGGCCCATTCTCAAGGCACTGCAAGACAACGACTATGCCGGCTGGGTCTCGGTCGAAGTCTTCGATTACACGCCCGACCCCGACACAATCGCCCGCGAAAGTCTGCGCTACATGCGCGAATGTGTATGTTAGGATTCTCTCCTCCTCTCACGGAACGAATCCCATGATCACCCGCTTTGCATTCGTGCTACTTCTTGCGAGTGGCAACTTTGCCATGGCCGAACCGCAGCTTTCGGTCGGCTTCGGCGAGGTCGACGTGTCGCCGGTGATCGGGCCGAAGCCGGTGTTTATGGCGGGCTTCGGGCAGGATCGCCGCGCGACGAAAATCCACGATCCGATCATGGCTCGCGCCGTCGTCATGAGCGACGGCACGAAGAAAATCGCGATGGTGTGCGTCGATGTCGTGGGGCTGTTTCTGCCGAGTGTGGAGAATGTCCGCAAACAACTCGTCGGCTACGAAACGGTCTTAGTTTCCAGCACGCACAACCACGAAGGGCCGGATACGCTCGGGTTGTGGGGGTCGAATCCGTTCCGCTCAGGCGTCGACGCGGACTATCTGAAATCGCTCGAAAACGGGATCGTCGCCGCGATTCAGAAGGCAGACAAATCGCTGCAAATTGCCACCGCCGAAATCGGCACCGCCCGCGATGCGTCGCTGCTTCACGATGCTCGTCTGCCCAACATTAAGCACGATGAAATCGTCGTGCTCCGCTTCCGCAATCCGAAACAGGCCAAGCCACTCGGGCTGTTGGTGCAATGGAACTGCCACCCCGAAACGCTCGATTCTCGCAACACGGAAATCAGTGCGGACTACGTTCATGCCACCGTCGAAAGCCTCCGCAAAACGCACGGCTGCCCCATCGCGTACTTCACCGGCACCGTCGGCGGGTTGATGTCGTCGTTGCATGTCGAAGTGAAAAACGACAAAGGCGTTAGCCTCAAGGATGGCACCTTCGAGAAGACCGACGCCTACGGCGAACTCGTTGCCGGGCTGGCCGACAAGGCACTCGCGAAAGCGGTCGCTGTCAATCTCGTGCCGTTCGATATTCGCACGCAACCGGTGTTGTTGCCGATCGAGAACGGGCTGTACCGCATCGCGTGGCAAGTCGGCAAACTGCGCCGTTCGATTTACAAGTGGGACGGCGATTCCTCGCCAGCGAAGTTGAACGAGACGAAGGACATCTCGCAACCGGTGGCCGTCCTCAGCGAGATCGGTTACTTGAAGCTCGGCGACCTCGAAATTGCGGCGATTCCCGGCGAGATTTATCCCGAACTCGTGCTCGCGAAAGTGCAAGACCCCGTCGATGCCGGTGCCGATTATCCCGATGCCGCCATCGAACCCGCGATCTATCCGCAGCTACGTAGCAAGCACAAAATGCTAATTGGCCTCGCGAACGACGAACTCGGTTACTTCATCCCAAAACGCCAATGGGACGAGAAAGCCCCGTACTGCTACGGCCTGAAGAAATCGCAATACGGCGAGATCAACAGCATCGGCCCCGAGGCCGCCCCGATCATTTGCGAAGCGTTCCGAAAGCTCGTTTTGCGGAAGTAGTCACACGTCGAGTTCGAGCGCGTTCAGTAGCAGATCCTTCACTGCCGTCATCGGCACGCTGCCGCCAGGGTTGTGGCCGTGGCCAATGAGTATTGGGCGGTCGAGTGGGTCGCTCGCGGCGAGGCCGTG
>JANXNT010000791.1 GCA_025353985.1 Limnoglobus sp. | reverse complement strand
TGTCCCAAAGTCGCACGATCTTCCCCGCCGCCGAGGCGAGACACGACCCATCGGCATTGAGCGCGAGGTGTTCGACCCAAGCCGCACCGCCGGGCCATTTCGCGCGTTCTTGCCACAGCGTGGCATCCCAAACGCGAACGTGTCCATCCTGACCGGCGGTAAACAACGCCTCGCCACTGGGCTTCCAGAGTATCGACGTCGTACCGAAGCCGTGCCCAGAAAGCGTCGCCAACACCGTGCCCAAACCGGCATCGAAAATCGTTATCGGCCCGCTCACCGCGGCCGCCGCGAAGCGCTTGCCATCAGGCGACCATGCCAGCCCTACGACATGATCGACGGTCGTAGCCCGCCAACGCGCTTGCAGGCGATTTACCGACTTAACAGTCCGTCCCGGAGGCATGGTAAATCTCGTCGATGCGGAAAACGAACGCGGAATGAAGGGTATGCACTATTCTGTACATCGACGCGATTTCGACCACAGATTGTTTCCGCAACAGACAGGGGGAAGCCACGGAGTCAGAAGTCTCACGACTTCTGCTACAAATACATGGCGATTCTGACGTAGTCGAACTCGTGAGACTTCGGGAAGTCACGGCGTCATGTCTGCCGCTGACCGGAGTAGTTGCTGCACTTCTTCAATCGAATACGGTGGCTCTCGACGATGGATGACCGCGTGGCAGTTCGGGCACACTGGTCTAAGGTCACACACCGGATCAATTTGGTAACCTTCTCCAACCGTGGCAAGCGGTTTGAGATGGTGGACGTGCGTGAATCCTGCCATCGCTTCACCGTAAATCTTGGCGAAGTCGAATCCGCAATCCGAACAAATCGTCGCAGCACTCGTGGCCCGTCATGGATGTCATGCCTCCGTCGTTTAATCTGCACTGTCAGTGATCTACAAGATTCCAGGTAACCCTTCAGCCTGTAGAAGCGGAGTTACGAAACCGAGTCGAATAACCATCGGAACGCCCCGGAGGGGCAGTGGGAATGTAGCCACGGGTAAAGCGCAGCGCAACCCGTGGAACTTCCTGCCGAAGAAGTCATTTTCATTTGCAAACTCATCCACGGGTTGCACTCCACTCGACGTTGTCGTGCGTCGTTCCACCCGTGGCTACATTCCGTCGCCCCATCCGGGGCGAAGAGTCGATTTCACTAGACGGAAGGGTCACATTAATATCTATCGTATGCATTTTCCGAGAGTTCACGCCCCGCGCTTCGCTACGCAAAGCCTACGCGGCGCGGCTAAACGAATCCAGAATCTCATCAATACATCACAGATACGCGGAATGTAAGGTATGCACTTTCACGCGACGATAAACATGAGAGATGTTTGTCGCGCCAGCTCACATCGCAAAAGGACGTTTGTTGCAAGTGTTACCCGCTCACCCACACGAAATCCCGAAGTCAATAAGTTTTAGACGATATGACGTAAGTCGACTTTTGCACACTGTCACGTACGTACCCAAAAGTGTCTCAAAATGACATAGAAGTGCGCGCAAATGACATAGAAAAGGCGCGCACGGTCGATTTTAGGTCGCATTGTAACGCGAAACGGTCGGTACTTCCGGCGAGCGTGGAACGAAGTGCATTCGACACAACCCACGACAGGATCACAGGATCCGGCAAAATCGCCCGAAACCGATAAGCGATTTACGATCAAAAACTGGCATTTTTAGACGAAAAAACACCCCAAAACACGGTTTTTGAACTTTCGCAATTCGGACTTACGTCGATTATGAGAGGCGGAAATGGACGCGTTTTCGTCAATACATCAAAGATACGCGGAATGAAAGATAGGCGCTATTCTGTACGTCGACGCGATTTCGGCCACCCAGTGAAAAACCTTGGTTCTCGACGAAGTAGCGGTTGAAGGCGTAGCCGCCGATTATTTCCGCGCGTGCATTGGGGTGAATTGACCACAGTAGCCCGGTTTCGAGGCGTTTTTCGAACCAGTTGAACAAGTCGTTCGAATTGGGGCGATCCGCACGCAGCCACGATTGATTGTGCCACACCGCTGCCGTGTACCATTTGAGTTTATCTTGAATGGCCACCGTCGATTGCGCGCGAACATTGGTCAGCAAGTGATACGAAATATCGAGGTTCCAGCCTTTTTTCGGCGTGACGGTGAGATAAGAGAATGGCAGGCCCAGCACGCCGGAGACGGT
>JANXNT010000677.1 GCA_025353985.1 Limnoglobus sp. | reverse complement strand
CGACGCTTCGAACGTGCGGCTGGACAGGGCAATCTCGCCGGACTTCGACGACCAGCGGAAAACGTCGAGCGTCGTGTTGCCGCGATCCGGGTCGATCGTCCGAATGATGTCCGTGGAGTTGGGGGAAATCGCCTTCGTAATGTACGCCGCGTCGAGTTGCCCCGCCCCGAGTTTCGTGTTGAAGGCGACAAAAAGGCCATCGTCGCTGATGACCGCTTGCGAGAAAGTCGGGCCGAACGGGAGTACCAAACTCAGCGATTTGACGCCGTCAACGTAGTTGTATTTTGTGTTGGCCGCGTCTGTAGTGTCCAGCAGGGGCAAGTTCGTGACGAGCTTCACGCTCGCCGTCCGCAAGTCGGTCCAGAACAAGTCTTCCGTGCCAGGGATGTCCACCTGCCCCGTGATTAAGTCGGTTGCTTTCGACGAGAAGATGGCATAGCGGCCGTCGCGGCTCGTTCCGAGTACGGTAGCCGTCCCATCGCCCGAGCCGAGGAGCGCAGAGTTCCGGTCGACGAGCACGGCGGTCGGTACGGCCCGATCTTCCAAGGTCACGAAGTCGAGGAGCCGACCGGCATTCGTGCGGGTCTTGCCGGCATCTTTGAACCACTTGGCGATCTTCACGAAAGGCATGGCTACCTCAGCTGTGCGTTTTAGGTTCGGCGACTCAGTCGCCGTGACAGTTGGATGGTTCGCTTGAGCAATTACGACGCAGACAGTATTTCGACGAGTCCGACGTCTACGTAGATTGCCCCACTCCCGCCGACCGCAAATTTCCGTTCCGACCACATCGGTCCCGATGTTATCGAGTGTAACGAAAATGAGCGCAAACCGGTGCGAAATACGCTGGGAGTGCAAACACACACATCAAACCATCGGCGGTTCGACGCCGACACCGCGACTGGCTTCGCCGACTTTCGCTCTCGCCACGAAGTTCAGGGTGCCAAGCGGGAAAAATTCGATCAATTCCTCCCAATCCGCAAACTCGTTCTAGATACTTTTGAAGTGACAACCGCGATGGCTTTGCTAGTCAGCGAAATCGGCCCCACCGATGAAATCGCGACTCTCGGCACATCGAAGATTACCCCCAGCGGCCGCCCCACCTGCCGCAATCTGCCCGGTCCCCCGCAACTTCACCCGTCTGCGTAACTCGGCGTTCTCACGCCCTGTTCCGCCGCACGCCCAGACGGAATGGATACCCCAAATTCGGCAGGATACCGAATCGGCAAAGACTAACAACGGACCTCGGCACATGCCACGCCCCTCACGATTCACCCTGAATGCCGAACGCCTCGAACTACGCGACGTTCCCGCTTTGACTTTGCTGTTCGACTACAGCCTCGACACGAATGGCTTCTTCAACGATGCCTCCCGGCGTACGGCGTTGGAAACCGCGGGCAACGAACTCGTCAGCCGCATCGGCGACTCACTCGAAGCCATTTCGCCCACCAACGGCAACACCTGGACGGCGTCGTTCTTCAACCCGGCCACCGGCGCACAAGCGGAGATCCCGAACCTCGTCGTCCCCGATAGCACGTTGATCATTTACGCGGGCGGTCGAAACCTCGGTGCGTCCGAGGCGGGCGTGGGTGGCTCCGGCGGATTCCAAGCGGGCGGCGACTCCGCATGGCTCGATCGCATCGCCAAGCGCGGGCAAGCCACCGGCTACTCACTTTGGGGCGGCAGCCTTTCGTTCGACAACGACCAAAATTGGAACTTCACCACGAACGCGCCCGGCAATGGCCAAGTCGATTTTTACACCGTGGCCACGCACGAACTCGGCCACGTTCTCGGCTTCGGCACCGCGCCCGAGTTTTCGAGTTTCACCGTGAATGGCCGCTTCGCCGGGTCCGCATCGATCGCCGCGAACGGCGGAACGCCCCCGCGGTTGTCGCCCGATCAATCGCACTGGCAACAAGGCACGCAGTCGAACGGCCAAGAAACTTCGATGCAGCCGCAGCTTATCAGCGGCAAGCGCTACGGGTACACGAACCTCGATTACGCCGCGCTGACCGACATCGGTTGGAGCGTGACTTCGACCGCAGCAATCACGCCCGCGTTGCCGCCCGTCACAATCGTGCCGCCGAGCGTGCCGGTGGTGCCGGTCACGCCGCCGACGCTTCCGGTATCGCCACCGAGAGTTGTGCCGCCGAGCGTACCCGTGGTGCCGCCATCGGTTCCGGTTGTGCCGCCGGTGATCTCGTCTTCGCCGTTCGGGGGAATCCCCGTCACGCTGACGAACGACCTCGTAAGCCTGAGTGGCGTGAACGGCGGTTCGGCCCAGCTATTCAAGCTCGATACCCTCGGCGGTTCGACTCCCGTGGGTGGCTCGATTCGGCCGTTCTCCGATTTCTCCGGCACCGTGCGTTCGGTCATCGGCGACGTGAACGGCGACGGTACGCCCGATGCCGTCTATGTAACGGGGCCAACCGGCGGCTCGCGAATTCGCGCCGTCGATGGCAAAACCGGTGCGGATATCGTCAGTGTGTTTTCCGCGTTCGAGCCGAGCTACCGCGGTGGGTTGTTCGTCGCACTTGCGGATCTGCAAGGCAATGGCCGTGAAGAAATCATCGTCAGCCCCGATCAAGGCGGCGGCGGTCGCGTGACCGTGTTCGATCTGTCCGGCGGACAAAGTCGCACGATGGCGAACTTCTTCGGGATCGACGATCCGAGTTTCCGTGGTGGTGCCCGTGTCGCCGCCGCCGATATTAACGGCGACGGTCGCGATGACATCGTGGTGGCCGCCGGGTTCGGTGGCGGGCCACGTGTGGCGATCTTCAATGGCAGCACGGTCAGTAGTGGCAACCCAACGCGGCTCGTCAGCGACTTCTTCGCCTTCGATGGCGCAGACGTGTCGAACTTACGAAATGGCGTGTACGTGGCGGCCGGAGATATCACAGGTGATGGCCGCGCCGACCTCGTGTTCGGTGCCGGTCCCGGTGGCGGCCCGCGCGTCTTTGCACTGAGCGGAGCGAGTTTGATGACCAGCGTCACTGTGGCGAAGGCCCAACCGCTCGCGAACTTCTTCGCCTACGGGGCCAGCGAACGCGGTGGCGTGCGTCCCTCGATCAGCGACGTCGATGGCGACGGCAAGCCCGATCTCATCGTCGGAAGCGGCGAGCGCGTACCAGCCGCAGTCAAAGTCTATCGCGCGGCCACCGGCAGTTGGGGTGGCGGCGACCCCGGCAACGGCACCATCTACGAACCGTTCGGCTTCAGCCCAATCAGCGATGGCGTCTACGTCGGGTAAACGATCGATGCAACCGGCGAATGATTCCACTCTTCGTGGAATCATTCGCAATTACTTGTCGGCCTCAGATTCTGACTTTTTAACCAACTCATCGAGTAGCAGGTCGAGTTCCGCGCCTCGCACCGTCTTCGACCGGATCACACCGGTATGGTCGATTACATAGATCGTTGGAAAGCTCTGCACATTCCACGCACGGGGGATCTCGCCGCTACCACCCTTCGGCCCGCACCAAAACGACCGCCAAGTGAGTTTGTGCGTTTCGACCACACTCTTCGCCGCGTCGCGGTCCTCATCGACATTGATGCCAACCGGGGCGAACGGCCGCCTGGCGAATCGTTCGATGAGTTTGCGCTCCTGCCGAGTAAAGTCGAGACACGGAGTACACCGGCTATGCCAGAACGAAAGCACCACAACCTTACCGCGGTAGTCGCTCAGTCGCATCGGCCGCCCGTCCAGATCCTCCCCTGCGATCTCCGGTGCCTTTTTGCCGACCGCGAGATTTCGCATCTCATAGGCCGCTAATCGGGCGGAATCGGCCACCGAGACACCCAACAGGAACTCATCCCGCACCCCGTCCGCGACCAGTTTATCGAACAACTCCAACGCTGTGGCCTCCAACTTCGCCACGTCCCGCTTGCGGATCTGCGCGATACGCTCGGCCCCGTACCTGGCGGCCACATACTCGGAATGGCCTGCGACCCGTGCCGTCTCGGCCTTCTCCTTCAGGTGAATGCCCAGAGCGATCCGCAGCCGTGGGCGGCGATCAACAGGGGCCGCCCCGTCAGCCAACAGCGAGCGAATAATCGGTTCGACCCAGTCTTCGCCCGATAAGCCCCAGGGGCCTTTAGCGAGGGCCAGCACCTCCGGTCGGGTGAGGTGGTGCTGGTGGAGCAGCCTGCCCGCCTCCGCGCGATCCGCATCGTCGCCGGAATTCGCGGCGTAAAGTAGGCCGTGGACTGAGGCCGGATCGGCGACGGATCGCCGGAGCAGCGGCATCAAGGTTCGGATCGCCGCCCGGTCAGTCGTTTGCATCTCAACACTTGCGACAGCGCGCCAACGGTCGAGTGCCTCCTGGTCGGCCGCCGTCTTTACGGTGTCGTTGCGGGCCGCGAACTCCGCGTACAACTTCTCTTCCCGATCCTCCGACGCCTTCCGAATCTTTTCCACTGTAGCCGTCAAGTCTACAGACGACGAGTTGGCAAAATCGGACTCGGTTGCCGACTCATGCTTGGTCGGGGCCGGTTTGACGGAAGGTTGCCGAGTCGGATCACACCCGCCAAACGATACAACGATCAATATCAAAAATGACTTCTTCATTCGTTGCGCCCTCCTTGGCCGAACAACCCTGCTCCGCAGCCGGGTCGCGCAGCAACTGCGAATCCCAAAAACGAATCATGCCGACAATGATAGGAACTGGCTTGTTTTTTGGCTGATCGCCGCCGACTCACTTGACATCGGACGGCGTAGAAGCAGCTTCACGCATCCCCAATCCTTCGGCCGCCGAACGTTTTTTTAACTCAGAAGCCGACGCCGACAGGCTGCACTCAGTTGACTGGGGCCACGGGCGGTGCTTGTTGGGGAAGCGCAACGACCGGGGCGGCAACGACCGGCGGGGCGGCGACGGCCCGACCTGCGATGAACCACCCGGCCGTTAGTAATCCGAGGGCGACCATGAGCAGAACGCCGACGAGTGCCCACTGACGAACGGGGATGGGGGGGAGCGGCGTATCGGCCGTGACTCTCCGGCCCGCCGTGTCCGTTTCGCACCCGCACTGGGCGCAGAGGTAGCCGCCCGCCCTCCACATGCGTTGGGTTTTGCGGAGAGGAGAGTAGAACTTCGGCAGCGACGCACCGCAGTCGGGACACCTCACCCGATGCAGGGCATAGATGAAAACGATCGCTGCGGCAGCCAAAAATGGCAGGTAGATCAAGAAGTCGGACATCGCAACCCTCCTAATTGCAGTTCGCACTGTATCGACCGAGATTTGCGCCGTTGGCACTTTTGCCGTCGAACGACACAATCTCTACTTCACGCGGAGTAATTCGATACGTTTTGTTAGCCCGAAGCGCTAGCGAGGGAGTCGTGGCGAGTCTTCGAGACGCGACGCAAAACCGACATTCCGGGCACATGAACCGTCGTGTTTCCAAGACTCACCACAACCCGCAATCTCTGAAGGTGGACGACCTCCCTCGCTAGCTCTTTTTGAAGTTGCGCTGTTTAGCCGCGCCGCGTAGGCGTAGCGAAACGCGGGGCGGAAACTCTCCGAACCAACATGCGTAATCCGATATCACCGAGCCGATTCCCCGCAATGGGTCGGGTGTGAAACTCTCGCCCATTTCCACTACCCACACACTTGCGAATTCACTATTGGGTAGTTGCGCATCACCCGGTCCCTTGCGGGCAACGCCGTGATGGAATTTTTCGCTTGTATTTCGAGGTTTTCTCGACAGATATGTAGTCCTCTCGCTCCGCGAGAGGATGGCAACAGTCCGGACCGTAGCGTTGTCGAGTGATCTTTTCGGCATCGCTATCCTCTCGCGGAGCGAGAGGGCTACGTCAGAAGTCTCACGACTTCCGCTACGAATACAGGGCGGGCGACCGCTTGCCGTTTGGGCAAGTTCCTGGGCCTGTGCGCGAGCGTTTCCCGGCTTTTCCTCTCTGCCAGTCGGCGTGTGCTACTCTTCCTGAACTACCGAGGAACACCCATCATGCCCGGCTTGACATACGACTCCTGCGACGCCACCCGCCGCATCGTCGGCCCTGCCTTCAGCCTGCCGCCCGCCGACACTATCCCATCGCCGGCCGACGGCCACGGCCGGCCTGCTCGCCCGCACACGCTATCATACACCATGGCCTCCGCCGCCGAACGACGAAGCACAGTAGCGGCGGGGCACCGGCGAGCCATGAACTCCCAGAAACGAATCATGCCCCGCCGTCTGCTGCAGCGTTTGGTTCGGCCACGACTTCCAATGATCCCCCGGTTGAGGCGGTTCACTTGCCGCCGGGAATTTTGCCGAGTTTTTGCAGACACCGGCCCGCCATGTCCTTCACATACCAACTCGCTTCGCGGCCCGATAAGGCGGGGCCTTCCTGAATGTGTCTGACGATCCTGAGTTGATCGAGGCTCGCTTCGTATTTTCCTTCCGCGAAGAGCCGTAGAGCCTGCTCCCAGTGCGCCGATAGCTTGCCGGGGTCAGGCGTGACGCCGGCCTTGGCGAGCAGCGGCTTGGACAGATTGATGGGGACCACGAGCCGGAGGGGATTGCTGAGGTCGCTGGCCGCGGCCATGTTGATGGCGATGACTTTGCCCTCGGCGTTGAGGACGGGTCCGCCGCTGTCGCCGTGATCGATCGGTGCACTCATTTCGAACGCGTCCCAACCGCCGCCGCCCTTCATGCGTTTGCTCTGGCCGATCTGCCCATTGCGGGCGCTGACTTTGAACCGCGCTTCGTTGTCCATGATCGCGGCATTGAAGGCGTTGTCCGGCATGCCGAGCGCCTGCACTTTGGCCTGCGGCAGCATGTCGTCCGAATTGCCCAGCGGCAGGCAGACGACTCGGTCGTTCTGGATGTCGGCGAGCCAGATTTCGAGCACCTCGGGTGTCAGCTTATACTTCTGGCTGTGTTGCACCAGTTTCGCCTGCTCCGCTGGGTCGAAGGTGGCTTTCAAAACGGCGATGTCAATGCCGGGCACCGACTCGCCGACCGCCAGCACCGTGGCCGGGACGGAGATCTCCTCGCGCTCGCGGGGCGTGGCGAACGCCGCATTGAGGCCCACGGTTTTGACCGCGTCCCGAAGCTTTTTAGCATCGACTTTGTAATCCAGCACGATTGCGATTGAGCGGAACTTTGCCCCGATCAGCTTCGAGTGGTCGATATTCCACTGCACCAGGGCGTCTGAGATCACGCGGAGTTCGTCATCGGGTCTCAGCGTCGCGCCGATGCTTTTCTCGAACGCCTCCACGTCCCTGGCAATCTGAGGCCGGAGCAAATTCCAATTCTCTTTTCCCAACACCGCCCCCGGCTTGTTGTCCACCAGATGGGCATTGGTCAGGAAGATCCCCTCCCGGCTGATCGCGAAAGCGCTTCCCGCTGTGCAACGGGCGTTGTCGAAGCTCCATCGAACCATCTCCCCGGACGCGGTGAGATATTTTCTTGCGTTGTGGCCGATCAGAAACCAGTACCGGTCGGCGTCGGTGAACGGACCCTGCACCGGGGCTTTCACGGTGCCCAGGTCCGCCTTGAGCGCCGCCAGGTTCAGGGTCACTGACTTGGGCGTCTCTAAAATCACGTCCGATTGTGTGACGACGACAAAGACCGATGGCTGGCCCCGCAACACGACCATACTCTCGGGAAACGGCGCATCTGCGGCCCGCACGAGAGTCGCCGCGGTCAGCATCACGAGCAATCCCAGGCAACATTTCCCCATCATGGTCGACTCCTCGAACGATGGAGTGAGTTCACGCCGGCGGCGGCGGAATTTCACTCACTTGGAAATCCTTGACGTACCAAATCTTCGTCGGCTCGACATGCCGCTTCTCAGCGAACTCCCGCCGGAGCTTTTCGGACGCCGACTTGGCAAGCGTGGGGAAGCGTGTCTGGAGTTGACCTACGGCTTGGTCTTCGGTGAGCAGGCCAGGGTCGGGGGCAACCCCCTCCGTCGGCACCGCCGTAACGAAGTCGTAACTAACGGCAAGCCTCTGTGACAGAGTCCGTGATTGAAACTGCCTGTGCAACAGCCCCACGACGAACAGGACCACCCCGATGGCCGCCAGGATCTCGCCCCCGACCTGCATCACGCCACCCGTGTCGATTTCACTTTTGGCTTTCCATCGCTCGGAACCCGGAGCATCGAATCGAATCGAATCCCCATCACACCGCCATCGTGAGGATGCTCGGCAAGGTACTTCTTCCCGTTGTCTTGCATGGTGCAACCCTTGATAAACAAGACCGCGGCAGCGACGAACAGGATCGGTGACGGCCACCACTTATACATCGGAATACTCCTTGTGGTTCGCGGACCGCCTCCACCGATGAACAACCCCGCTCAACAGCCCCCGGCCCGCGCCGCTGAGCTACGAGTCCGTGGAACCGATATCGCGGACCGGGTCGGTTGCAGCAGATGGTTCGGCGAGGCCCGTCCGTCGGCCTACCAACCCCCAAAACACACGGGCCACGATCAGCGCGCCGACGATCCCGAGGCCCCACAGCCGCGCCTCGAACTTCCTGTCCTCCTCGTCCCGCAGGGCCGCCCCGGCCGCCTTCAGGCCCGCCCACCTCGCATCGGCCCCAGGGCTCGCCTGGGGCTGGCTGTCGCGGATCTTCTTGTCCGCGGCATCTGCCGCCTCCTTATTGGGGTAGATGATGCCGTCGCGCATGACGACCCCGTCCTCGACCGGGATCAAACCCTTGGGCTCCCCGACGCGGCCACTCACATCCTGGCCGGTTGCGGACATCGTGAGGTACAGCAGGCAGAGCCCGGCGAGTAAAGTTCTCACGGCGGTTTTTCTCCTCGCGCGGTGAACCTCAGGCCCCCGCGTTTTGAAAGGTGATTCGCAGGTCAGCACGAGCCCAGTTCCATGACCCCGCGTCCTCCGCGGCCGAACGAGAAAGTTCAGAGGCCCGGCTCGCACCAGTGCGCTGGCAGTCGCAACAACGATCATGCGGGCCGGGTCCGCTGCAACGGCTGGTTCGGCCGCCAACTTTCGCTATCCTTCAGGACCGCACTGGTCCTTATATCCCGTCTGCCCGAAAGCCCCACAGAAAGCAAAGCTCCTGCGGTCGCGGAATCATCCGAATGAAATTGGTTGAGGACAGGCGTCAGAATATGATCGTCAAGTGGCAAGATGTGCTCGGCTGCACATTCATCGACAATCGTTAGCGACTTCATTCCGACCCGAAGGTAATACTGAATTACTGGCGGCCAACAGCCATGGGTCGCCAAAGCGGCGGCCGCATAACCCGACACCGTTCCAGTCTGGGATGCATCGCTCTCAGAATCAGAATCCTGCTCACTGAGCCCGGTCAAGATTTTAATTGTGGCCGAAGTGATGCGCCGTTGAGCGAGTCGCACTGCGTGAAATCGTGCGTACCAGTCGCCATGTTCGAGCCAGTTATCCAAAACTTGATTGAACCCATCGCCGCCGATCTTCGCGAGTGTTTTGAGTCCTTCATGTTTTTCGTATTCGAGGCAAGCTCCCATCTGCGGCCCGAGGGATATGAGCCAATCCGTCAAGTGCGTTTCTAACGGAGTACCACGGCGTTGCCTGAGCCGATCGAGAAGACACGGCCGGCATACCGCATTCGCAAATTCGAATCCTCGATGGCGAGTAGGAATTCGCAGAGTTGCCACACGGCGCGCAGTTTCAAGTGATGCACTGACGTGATCGAGGAGGAAGTCGAATGAAGCTGGGTCAATGATATCCTCTCGGCCTTGAAGTACATCCACGTAATGCATCGGCTTCTGATGCTCGCGAAGTCTTTTTGCAAAATGCGCCATCACAGGTTCTGGAAGACGCGAGTAAAGTTCGCCGAAACACCACTTTCTCGTCGTGTACAATTCAAACTCTGGCAGAGAATCGAGCGATGCCAGTGCTCTCAGTGGGTCGAATATCGCAAGGGCTCGAAGGGCTACTGGACCGACCAAATCGACTCGACTCGATACACGCGAAAGTAGCCATTCTGTCTCCGATGTATCCCGATAGACCTGAATACAAGTCGCGATACTCCGTTCATGCTTATCATCGACCTTTGACATAATCGTTTGCTTCGTCCGATGCCAAAGCTCGATATTATTCGCTTGCGCAACAAGATAGGCGAGGTCGTGGACTGGCTCACTCGGTTCGGCGTCTCGGATTGCTCGTTCTAACCATAACGAATCGAGCTTTGCGTTGGCCACCAGGGCATCAAACGTGTGTTTGTGTAACGACCAGTCGCTTTCGTGTTCCCACAAGTAAGCGGTCGGGTTTTGAACACCATCGCAGTGAATCCACCAGAGCCGATCCAAGGCACTTGGATTTGGACATCGTGCTAAAAGAAGTACTCCCACACGATTAATCTTCGCTGCCGCGTCGGCAAGTAATTCCATTCCGTGTTTTGCAAGACTTTGGCAATTTGTTGCGACCAGGCCATCAATGAGTTTCTGGATTGCGTAAACGGAATCAGAATTGGTTTTTGCGCAAGCGCGCAGTCTTTCGAGCAGAAACGGCACAGCCCGAGCGCCGAGCGTTGGAAGTAACTCTGCGTGAAGGATTTCGCTCGCTCGCCATTCGAGAACCGATTCGCATTGCTCAATCAGACGAGAAAATTGACCCGTATCGGGACTGTTTGGTTTTGAGTTTTGAGAGAAGCCACAAAACGTCCATCGGGACGTAGGAAAGCATTCGGCCACACTTGGCACGCGGTTCGCGGAAGAGTGCGGCAACAGCCGCACAACACGCCTCGTTGTCCGTTGACGGATGTCGAAGATTCTCTGCTGCGGCCTCCGCGATCGCCCAGTTCAGAAGGCGGTCGTGCCAGATCTCATATCGACCGGGTGAGGTCACTCGTAGCCAGCTCGCGGATACAAGTTTATCAGCCGTGTTTTGATCGATGTTTGCAGCACGAAGACTCGTTACGCTCCATGGGTATTCGCTCCCATGACGGAAAACAGTGTTGGCCAAGTCTCGCAATGCATCCATGGCGAATGAGTGTACCTCGCGTTCGAGCATCTCCCACGATCGTTCGTACAATTCATACTCATGCTGAGGCTGCCATCCGAAATTTCATACGTTTCGGGTTTAGGTTTTATTGAACGAATCGTGTCTACGATTTTCTGAAACAACGATCGCTGTGTGTATGTGTTCGCTTCCCAGAACTCAGGTGACTTTGTTTTTGACTTTTTACCCGAGCGACCGAACGATAAATCTAGCGAATCATTCAGGACATTGATTGGGTTCGCATCTGATGGAAGTGGTGAAAGCGTTCGGAAAAAATCTTCGACCTTCGCCCACTTTCCGCGGTGACCTTCGGTCACAAACTGGTAAATCGTCGTTGGCTGTGAAAGATCCACTGCAAGGTAAAGGTCTGGCAAAACTTTGCGGATGATGTCCTGGAGTGACCACGCACCCTCGCCACTGCGAGCTTTGAGTTGTGTGACAATTCGGTCCGATCCTGAGATCGTCTGTTGATCGCCACCGTTAGACGGCTCAAGAACTAGCGTGAGGCTCTCGATACGCTCATCGGGCGATTGGCAAGAGGTAACATGATACTCACCGAGGATCACGAGAGACCAAAGCAGTTGGTAATGAATACCGTTGATAGTGCTTGGGCCGCCGGGCGGAATTGATTTAATTGGGGAACTCCATCGCATGCCATAACCATAGATCGTCATGCGACCTAAAAGTATTCTACACCAGAGTCGCAGTCACGCGGAGTAAACGCAGTTCTCGGTTTGGTCAGGAACTTGGTTGACTATGTTCCACACTCGCCATGACGGAGTGATTTTTTTCAGCCGTTGGATTCGATTCCAATGTCAAAGCCAGAGAAGTGAGGAATTGCGAATCGTGCTCCATATTCCAACGCACGATACTACGACCTGCGAAAATGTGCGATAGAGAAGCGTTTATCCGAGAACTGAGATCGGGAATAATGCACTCGGCACTGATGACTTGAGTCGTTGGCGGAGGCAGACAGCCAACGACCCAAATCGTGCTGAAAAGTCTCGACACTTTTACGTTGCTCTCCGCGAAGACGCACCGGCTTTCGCAACTGGCTTTAGCTTCTCCGGCGTCCATTTCTTCGACTTCGATGAGCCTTTGGCTTTCTTCGCAGTTTTCTTCGGGGCTTGCTCATGATGCCCGGTTCCGCCGCCGTTGGTCATACCTAACTCCCAAAAATCGTTTGCACTCTTTAGATCACAGTGACGTAAAGAGTGTAGACCTATCGTATGCATCGCACGACAGTCAATCAACGGAATTTCCACGATATGACTTTCGGCGAGCGTGACTCTTGGCCAATGTTCAAGTCAAATTCGGCGAACAACTTCGCGCCATCCGCGAACGCATAGGGATCTCGCAAGAGAAACTTGCCGAGTTGGCCGGTCTCCACCGCACGTACATCAGCAGTGTCGAACGCGGCAAAAGGAACATTTCGTTGGTGAACATTCGGCAGATCGCCAATGCTCTCGATGTCGATATGGCAGCACTCATGCCAACGCGGGCTTCACTTCGTGGGTCGGATTAGGGTGAAAGAGCGATGTCGTTCGTGCGTAATACTTACGAAGTGCGTCACGCGAGGCCACGAAAAACAATCCTATCAAGAGCAAGTAGCACACGTTGTGTTTCCAGCCGAGCGACCATCCTCCCATCGCGAAGGACCAGAGTAAGGCAACGACCATGTTGGCGTAAAACTTGTAATAGCGGTAATGAATTTGGATCAGCAGTTCCAAGATGGCAACCGAGTGGTCGAGTATTGCAAAGTTCCAGGCAGGTGGACGTAGTCCCGTGCGGTGATGCAAAGTGTCAAGAGACAACCACCTCACTGAGCTGATAATCAGACCGACGGTGGTGGCCTGAAAAACGATGATGATAAAATCGATCGCACTTGGACTCGACACAGCGAGAATCGTTGTCCAACCCGAAGTGGATGTCACCGCCAACGGCAGTCCGTAAATGGCTGTCAATCCGGGAAGTATGTACGCAATGAATAGGCCAAACGTATTACCGGAAATTTGCTGATCATCCACAGCCCTGGTTGATAACTCCCGGTTGCATTCTCGTCAAACTCTTGTTGTCCTTCTACCGAGCCAGGATTCGTAAATCGCCGCGACCGAGAAGACGAACTTCCGAACTTGCCCCGCAACCAGCGGCGTTGATTGCCCGTACAGGATCGGAGGGAGCGGAACATCGGTTGAAACGAGAACGGAATCGTGAGCCACAACCGAGATTTACCGCACTTTCCACCCCCTGTCACGAGGAAAGATAACAAATTTTATCTATCCTCGTGACAGTTGAGGACTTACGCGGTAAACAGAACTCACGAGCGGCCCGCTTTTCCGCATTCAGAAGAATTCGCGAAGCCAGCAACTCGGCGATCACGGGTTCACGACGCTCTCGATGTATCGCTTGCTCATGCGATATCTGGCTGAGTTACCCGGAGCAATGCGGGAGGTGGAACGGCCCGATGGCACCAAAACGCGGAGGTGCGTTTACACACCGCATTCGCTTCGAGCGACAGCCGCTACGGTACTCCTCGATTCCGGCACGGACATCACAAAGGTTCAGGATCTGCTCGGCCATCGGCACATCACTACCACGCAGATCTACGACAAACGCCGCCGTAGTGCGAGCGAAGGCGCTTCCCACGATGTGCCGATCTAATTTCTCAAAGTTGTTCAAGAGTCAATAAAAAGTCAGGCTGTAGCGCGAGATCAGGCCGTATCATTCAGCAGAAAAGCGTTCTCGCCATTCTCTGGCCCACACTTTTTGACTACGTTATCAGTAGAAAATGAACTCCGCTCTCAGCCTGATGGAGGCGGTCGTGCGTCCACATTGCGTAATCGATGATGGTGGCAATGCAACAAAGTGCCAAAACCACATCGAACAGCAGCAAATAACTCATTTTGAAACTGAAGTTGCAAGCGGCGGTCAGCCCAACAGCCAACCGGATTTCAGCAGCGGTGGCGTTGGCAAATCAACGATCGTCCGGGAGTCGTTGATCAATCACCTGCGTGCAATTAAGCAGCGAGGAGAGAAACTTCCCGAAATCGTAGTATGGCCAGGGTACGAAGATACACTCCTCAAATTGCAACTAGCCGACAAAGAGTTGCGAGATTGCTTCCGAACGCCTGGCGGAGTATCGAGTTACCACGCAACTGGGTTGCCATTCACTTCTTCCGAATGCGTTGATGCTATCCTTCGCGAGGCTGGCGAAGAGCTAAACAAATACCCAGAACCGTTTGAACGGGGCGCTACGGCAGTAGAAGTACTCCGTAAACGTGAGCAATGGCTGCTCGTTGATGGATGCGAATTTCATCACGATCCATCCAACCCTTCTTACCCAAAAACTGATACAGTCCTTTCCGGAGTGCTTCAGAAAGCACGTGAGCGACATGATGGATTTAAAGCGATAGTGATATCGAGGAGTGAAGTTCCCGAACTTCGTGGGATCGCGCCCTTCTTTGTCTCACTACCAACAAACGAAGCAATCGCGGATTATCTTGAGACGGAATTGGAAATACCCGTAAAAGCAGATTTTGCTCGCCTTTTGGATACAGCGGGCGGAGATCGTCGTCCACTGCTTTGGCGTGCCGTCGCGGAATATGCTCGCACTGCCTTTGAGGTTCGATTTCAAAAGCCGTGGAAGGATTGCAGTAACCGTTCACGGGGTAAAACGCTTGAAATCCAAGGCTGTTTTTGACTGAGATTGCCTTAAAAGGTCGGTTTTGGACCGATTTTCAGCAACAGATACGCAAAAAGTCCTTAAAAATCGTCATTTGACCCCGTGAACGGTT
>JANXNT010000668.1 GCA_025353985.1 Limnoglobus sp. | reverse complement strand
TTGGGAAGGCTGGGCACGACCGGTATACCAATCCCGCAACAATCACAATTTAGCGAACGACTTACGGTTTTTCAACCACTGTTTTACGGTTCCACTGTTACGGGTGGGGCTTTTGGTGCGTCGAGGTCGGCGGTGTCGAGGCGGCCGTCGGCGTGGAGTTGCCGGAAGATTGTGACCGTCTCCTTAATGCCGTCGTCGAGTTTCGTTCGTGGCATTGGCCCTAGATCGCGTTGGAGGGCGGCATCCGAGAGATCGAACGCGATCGCGATTTGCGTCGTGCCGATGGTGACCAGTTTCTCGGCTTGTGGCAACACGCGGCAAAGCGCGGCGTAGAACTCGCTCATCGGTACGACGGCCCCGCGTAAGTTGTAACTCTTCGCGCCGGTGTAGGGACGTTCCAGGCAGTGAATGAAGGTTTTTGCCACGTCGTCGACGTACTGAAAATCGGTCCAGCCACCGAAGCTGATGTCGTATGGTCGCCCGAGCATGACGGCTTTGATTGCCTTCGTTGGTTCGCTCGTCATGCCGAGATCGCGGCCGACGCCGTAGACGGTCCAGGGGCGTAAGCCGACACTGCTGAGGCCGTTGTCCTGGAAATAAAGCCGTGCGTTCGCTTCGTTGCAGCACTTGAACGCGCCGTAGTGCGTGCTGGGCATCAAAAGCACATCGTCGCTGAGCGGGCTGTTCGTGTACTTGTCCGGCCCACCGTAGACGGCGGCGGAACTCGCATAGACGAGACGTTTAACTTGATCTCCCGTCGCGCGGATCGCCTCGAACACCGCGAGTGTGCCGATGATGTTCACCTTCGCGCCGAGGATCGGATCGGCGCGGCAAGTCGGTACTTGCAACCCCGCGAGGTGAATAATGTGCGTGATCGATTTATCGGTAATCGTGCGAACGAGTGCGGGCAGTTCGGTGACATCGCCTTGCACGAACTCGACCTTCGCCACTTCGGATTCGGGCAAAATCATCCGCAATCGGCGCGCATCTTCCTTGAGGTCGAAGACGAACACATCCGCACCGCGGTTGAGCAGGTTGCGGATAATCCAGGCCCCGATGAAGCCATAACCGCCCGTGAGAAGAACTCGCATAATCGACGGCTCCGAAAGGTTATTCCGTAACGGGAGGGGAGGGCGGTGTCGGTGCGACCACGCCTTCGATGGCTTCTTCGGCGATCGTTTCGCCGACGTTTTCGCTGGCGACTTTCGCGAGGGTAATCAGCTTGTCGCCCTCGTTGAGGTTCATCATCCGCACGCCTTGCGTGTTCCGGCCAACGAGGCGAATCGCGACAATTTTATTACGGGTAACCATGCCCTGCGAGGTGATTAGCATCACTTCGTCACCATCGCGTACCGCTGCAATCGCGATGACGTTGCCGTTGCGGCTGCTGGTTTTGATGTCGCGAACGCCCTTGCCGCCACGGCGTTGTTTGCGATAACGCATCGACGCACGATCCGTCGGCAACTCCGCCTCTTCGCTTTCCGGAGTTTCGCCTTCCGCAGCCTCCACCGCTTCCTCAACCGGCTCAGGTGCGGTGGCGTCGTCTTCGAGTTCTTCGGCGAGTTCCCCTGCGGTGTTTGGGCCGAATGGGGTGCGTTTACCGTAGCCGTTTTCGCACACAGTGAGCAAGAAGCCATCGGGGTCGGCGACGACCATGCCGATGAGCACATCGTCCGTCGATAGCCGAATGCCTTTGACGCCGCGAGTATTGCGGCCCGTATCGCGGGCATCGGATTCGGCGAAGCGGATCGCCATGCCGTTGCGGGTACTGAGCATGACTTCGTCGCCGATTTTGGTCATGCAAACTTCGATGAGCGTGTCGCCCTCTTCGAGCGAAATGCCGATGATGCCACCAGCCCGTTGACGGCGATAATCGGTGAGCGGCGTCTTCTTGATGATGCCGCGCCGCGTGGCCATCAACAGCGAATACCCTTCCTCAAAAGAGCGCACGGGGATGACGCTCGTGATTTTTTCGTCGGGCTTCAGCGAGAGCACGTTCGCGATCGATCGACCCGACGAGGTGCGGTTCGCAGTGGGAATCTTGAACACGCGCAGCC
>JANXNT010000522.1 GCA_025353985.1 Limnoglobus sp. | reverse complement strand
TACGGCGAACTGCCGCGACACAAAGCGATCCGCGCGATGGCACGCTGTCGGTTGCTCGTCATCACATCGAAAAGCGAAGGCGGCCCGAGCGTCGTCTCCGAAGCACTCGCCTGCGATGTGCCAATACTCTCGACCCGCGTCAGTGGTGTCATGGGCATTCTCGGCGACGATTACCCCGGCCTTTTCGACGTCGGCGACGCCAAGGAATTAGCCGCATTACTGCAACGCAGCGAGACCGACGCCGCATTCTACGCAACTTTAAAACGAGCCTGCGCCGCAAAAAAATACCTCGTATCGCCCGAACGCGAGAAGACAACCTGGAAGATGCTGTTCGACGAGTGGAGTCAATCACTTACTCCGCAAGGTTCGGTGCCGCTTCGATGACGCGCATCGACTTCCACTTGCCCGAACGGAATCGCAACCAGAAGCAGAATGCCATCACGCTGATGTAGAAGCTCGCGAAACTCCATGCCCAGTAAATATTGCCGCCGTAGGTGACGAGCAAATACGTCGGGATAATCATGCACGGCCACGCCAGCGCGAATGTTAGGATCGTCACATAGCGCGTGTCCCCGGCACCGCGAAGCGCGAACGAGTACGTGACGTTTAACGAGTCGGCGAGCGAGTACGCGGCCACGCAGATCAGGAGCGTCGGCACGATAGCGACGACTTTCTTCCACTCTTCGAGACTCTCGCTGCCATCGGGTGGGCGGAAACCCCACATCAGCGCATCGGGGAAGAGCACGTAAATCAGCGCGACGGTGGCCATGTAACCGACCGCCCAACGTGCGCCGAGGATCGTCGAGCGTTCGGCGAGGTCGGGGCGATTTTCGCCGAGCCTCTGGCCGACGAGAATCGCAATCGTCTGACCGATCCCCTGCATCGGCAGGAAGCCGACCATATTTAACGTGAATGTCAGGCTCGTCGCGTTCGCTTCCGCATCGCCGAGCCGCCCGACGAACATGATGAACAGCGTGAACGACAACGCATCGAGCGCCCACTGCAACCCCGCCGGCCCGCCGTACTTCAACAGCCGTTTCATTAGGTCGATATCGATCCGCCACCCGCTGACCGTGGCGAATTCGATGCGATATTTCGTTTTGAAAAAGAGCAGCATTGCGAGGCTCGCGGACATCCACGAGCCGATCGCCGTCGCCCACCCGGCCCCGACGATGCCGAGTTGCGGGAAACCGAAATGCCCGAATATCATGGCGTAATCGAAGAACACCGTCCCGAGTGTACCGAAGGCATTGATGGCGAGCACCGTCCACGTGTCGCCGCGACCTGCGAAAAATCCCGTTAGCGCGGCGATCAACGCCATCGGCAACGCAGCCGGGCAGAGCGAGCGAAAGAAGGCGGTTTCGAGTGCGGCCAGTTTCGGCGCGTGGTGCGTAATCGACGTGTCGAACAAGTACGGCGCGAGTGGCCACAACACCCAGAAAACGCAACCGGCCACGACGCTGAAATAGATTCCCTGCCAGACCGCCGGGCCGATCCGCAACGGTCGCCCCGCACCCGTATATTGCGCCACGAACGTACTGACGTACCCCGCCGTGCCTTGGATGAGCGTGAAAAATAACCAGAACACCATCGCGGAGGGCATCGACGCGCCCATCGCATCGGGGTCGTATTGCGAGAGAAAGGCGCGATCGACCGTGAACTGAATCGTCGTAAAGCTGTTTGCGAGGATTAACGGTGCAGCCAACTTCAAAAGCTCGCGGCTCGTGCCGTTGCCCGCATTCGGAATGTCGGATCCCATTCGTTCCTTCTTCGAAACCGCCGCATTCGTGGAGAGTGCCACATGAGGATTGTACGATGCAGCGGCAGCAAGTCGGTGAAGGTGTCAGCGGATCGGTGCGAGCGCGAGGAAGTTTGCGAGTAACTTGGGGCCTTCGAGCGTCAGGAAACTTTCGGGGTGGAACTGCA
>JANXNT010000192.1 GCA_025353985.1 Limnoglobus sp. | reverse complement strand
CCGAACGCCGCCAGTTGCCCCGTGGTGAGATTGACACCCGCCGTATCGAAGTCGCTAACGCTGGTCACGGTGAATGTGGCAGGAACATCGCGCGTTTCGAGTGCGACGAGGTTCAACGTGGGTTTCGTCGCGGGTCGCACTTTTGCGGTCGTGCGTGGGCGTAATTTCAAAAAGCGAGGCATGAATCACCAGGTGCATACGGTAAGCGACGAATACTATCTAATCGGAGAATAGCAGATGCGACGCTCATTTCCTACGATCCGAATGAATCGAGTGATCGAATGCCCGCCCACGGGATCGCTACGATCCGCACACGACGATTCCGAAAAAAGTCGATAGGGAGGATTGCATTCATCGATCCGGTTGTGGTATGCTACGAATCCCTCCCCACTGTCGCTTCAACATCCCTCCGTGGGTTCATAGACGATGCACCTTCACCCCCATGCATTCCATACCTACTCACCGACGATCCGCGAAGGCTTGACGTTAGCCACGCGACGGAACGTTTTAAAAGCGGGCCTCGCAGGAATGGCGGGATTGTCGCTGCCCGCGTTATTGCAGCAACGTGCCAGCGCGGAATCGACTGCCAAGAAGGGCAAAAGCGTCATTCTGCTATGGATGACCGGCGGGCCGAGCCAGATCGATACCTTCGACCCGAAGCCGAACCGCCCGCTCGAGAATCGCGGCCCCTTCGGCACGATCGCAACGAAACTGCCGGGCGTGCGGCTCTGCGAACATTTGCCAAAACTCGCGGGAATTCTCGACCTTTGTACGATTATCCGCTCGGTCGATTGCCGACACAGTAACCACGAACCCAACACGGTAATGACGACGGCGAACAACCTCGCCGAACCGCGCACGAACCCCAACGCACACACGTACCCCGCAATTGCTTCGTTGGTATCGAAGTTCCACGGTGCGAACCATGCGGCCGCCCCTGCCTATGCTGCATTCGCCAAGGCACGAGGCCACATCGCGTTCGCCGGTATGGCGGGCAAATCGTACGATCCGTTCCTGGCAAACGATGCCGCCAAGCTGCCCGTTTACAGCGATGTCGGAGTTGATTCGGGCAGCGTCTCGGGCGGGAAGATGTTCGAACTGCCCGTCGGGATCTCCCCGGATCGCCTCGGCGAACGGCAGCATTTACTCAAAAACTTCGATCGCTTGCGTGCGGACATCGACCAGTCTGGCTCGATGGACGCACTCGGCAAGTACGGGCGTTCCGCCGTCGAAATGCTGACGTCGGGCCGTGTCCGCGATGCGCTCGACCCCGCCAAGGTGCCGCAAGCCACACGCGATACGTACGGCAAACATCTCTGGTGCCAGCAAACGCTGATGGCACGGCGATTGGTCGAAGCGGGGACGGCGTTTGTCACGCTCGACCTCAGCTATCATGGCGCGTCCGGTACGTGGGATAATCACGGCGACAATATCCCGCCCTACGGTGGGATTCAACGTGGGTTGGGGCCGTTACTACCGTTATTCGATCACCTGTTAACGACGCTGATTGCCGACTTGCGCGAACGCGATCTGCTCGATTCGACACTCGTGATCGCGATGGGCGAGTTTGGCCGCACGCCGCAAGTCGGCACGCAAGGCAGCACCGATGGCCGCAACCACTGGCCGTACGTGATGTCGATGTTGCTGGCGGGTGGCGGCCTGAAGCACGGCCAAGTGATCGGCAGCACCGATAAAGACGGCGGGCAGATCCAGGA
>JANXNT010000448.1 GCA_025353985.1 Limnoglobus sp. | reverse complement strand
CGATGGCGATGCCGTGTGCCGCCGCCGCTTCGCTACCGAGGCGATTCACGAGTTGCAGGAACCAAAACTGGCAGATGCCGATCGACATGCTATCGACTGCCGCTGGGATGCTGACTCGCAACAGACGGCGGATTAACTCGCGATCCGGCATCAGAAATTTCGCTTCCACGTGAATCCCCGCACGCCCTCGTAAGAGCATAATCAACACCGCGATTCCACCGAGACTATGGCTGATCGCGGTCCCCCAAGCGATGCCGACGAAACCGAGGTCGGGCAGCCCGCCCCAGCCGGTCGAAAGCGCGAACGCCACCGGTACGTTCACCGCTGCCACACCGCCCAACACGTACAACCCCGTGCGCGTATCGCCCGCACCGACGAGGCACGCGATGCCACCGGTTTCGATCATTTGAAACGCGAGAATCACCACTAACGGACGCAGATATTCGATGGCAATCGGCTGTGCGGCGAGCGGGACATCGATCACCCAGATGAGTAACGCCAACCCGCCGACCATTCCCGCAATCGTGGCTAAGATGCCGAAGAACGCCGCGAGCAACAGCGATTGCCCCGCCGCGCGGTTGGCGGTCTCACGATCCCCCGCACCGACGAGCCGCCCCACGACCGCGCTGGCCCCCGCACTGACGACGACCGTGTAGCTGGAGATGAACCAGTAAAGGTAATTCGCGTTCGTAAGTGCCGCTTGGTGGTCGGCGGAGAATCGCCCGGCAAGGAACTGATCGTAGCGTTGAATGACGAACAACAGATACTGTTGCGCGAGGGCGGGGAGTGCGAGGGCGAGGACCCGCCACCAAATCGAATTGGAAACCGGCTGCGTCATAAGGTCATGATAAGACCCTTCAAGCCCACGGACGAGCGTCTGCGGAAACAACCGAGTTTGGGACCGTCACTTTTACTCTCGTTGCGGATATTAAACGCTTCACAAGCTAATTTATAATTATCTTGACATTATTGATGTTACTGTCGACAATTGCGAAAGCCCAAGGAATCGCATCGATTTCCTCATGGCTGCCCATTCGTCGAACGACACTTTTCGAGGAGTTTCGAGTATGAAGCGCACGATTCGCCCCACATGTGCAACGCCAATTCCCGGCAAGCATTTCTGTACCTGTTTCATCATTCCGGAGGCTGTCCTGAAACGGTTTGCGATCGACAAGAAACTCACGGAGGAACAGCGGCAGTACTTCGTCGATGCGGCAAAACTCGAACAAGAATGGCGCAAAACGCGGGCTTCGACGGCCAAACTCGCAAATCTGTCCCGTTCGATTCTTCCGACGGCCATGAGCGCCCAAGCTACGGCCAGCCCTCCTTCCGTCTTGGTATTCGATTGTCAGCACGGCAATGTGCTTCCGGGCACTCCGATCGCTAACCCTGCTACCTCGGCCGACGCCTCGGCCAAGCGGACATTCAACGAAACCACGAGCGTCGTCGACTTCTTCCAAAGCCAGTTCGGGCGAAATTCGCTCGATAACGCCGGTATGACGCTCTTGTCGTCGATCCACTTCAGCGTCAAGTACAACAACGCGGGTTGGACTGGCAGCCAGATGAGATACGGTGATGGCGACGGGAATATCTTCATCGACTTCACAAAGTCCAACGATGTCATTGGCCACGAACTGACTCACGGTGTCACGCAGTTTACTTCGGGATTCGTTTACAGCAACCAATCGGGTGGCCTCAACGAGAGCATGTCGGACGTTTTCGGCTCGATGTTTCGTCAGTGGCGCGCGAACCAAACGGTGAGCACGGCCGACTGGTTGATCGGCAAGGAAATCATGGGCCCCGGCGCAATCGCCCGCGGGTTCACCTGCCTGCGCGACATGGCGAAACCGGCCGCGAGCCACTGCTTGGCACCGCAATCCACTAAGTTCTCGCAATACCAGAACGGCATGGATCCCCACGATAGTAGTGGAATCCCAAACCTCGCCTTCTGCAAAGCTGCGGTCGCCATCGGCGGGAAAAGCTGGGAGAAAACGGGGAAGATCTGGTATGAAGCATTGACAGGCTTCCCGCCTAGCCCGAACATGAAAATGCTGGCGTTCGCCAACCGCACGCGGACGATTGCGGGGACGATGTTCCCAGCCGAGCCAGCCGTGAAGATCGCCATCGACAAGGCCTGGACGGCGGTTGGGTTGTAGCCGGTAGCACACTTACGGAGGTCGGATCGATGCCCATTTTGCACGTGGAACGGATCGGCGGGCTGGCGAACTTTGGCGGGACACGTTCGCGCGTCCGAAGCTACGGCCAACTCGACACGTCGGCGCTATCTGCCAAGGAACTCAAGACTGTGGACTCGCTGTTCCAGAGCCACGGTGCAACCGATCACCCGAAGACGGCGGACTCATTTCGATTCCGCCTCACTCGCACGACCGCTACGGGGACC
>JANXNT010000421.1 GCA_025353985.1 Limnoglobus sp. | reverse complement strand
AGTGTATAAGCCACGACGGCACCAATTTCCGAGGGGTCGAGGTGCAACACGCCTTTGCCGATTTCTTCATCGCACGTGAATACGACGCGAATCGGGCCGTGTAGAATTTGAGGATTATCGGTGAGAACGCGGGCCAACTCCATAATCACCGAGACGCCCGCTTTGTCGTCGCCACCGAGCAGCGTCATGCCATCGGTCGTGATAATCGTCTTGCCGATGAGCGTATTCAACTCCGGGTTGTCGCTAACGCGAATCACTTTCGTTGGGTCGGCTGACAGTGTGATGTCACCGCCCCGATAGTCGCGTATGATCTGCGGGTTGACGCCCTTCCCCGTCGTTTCTGGCGAAGTGTCGACGTGCGAATTGAAGGCGATCGTCGGCGCACCCGGCACGTTTCCGGGGATCGTCGCGAACACGATGCCATACTCGTTTTGAATTGCATCGCTCAGGCCGATCGCGAGCAGTTCGTCTTTCAACATGTGGCCGAGCACGAGTTGGCCTGGCGTGCTCGGGTACGTCGTCGATTTGTCGTCAGCCGTCGTGTCGATTTTGACGTAGCGAAGGAATCGTTCGAGAAGCGTGTGCGTGGTCATGAGGTTTTCCGTGGTGATTTTGAAATTACGCCCGTCTTCGGGCAGAGCATAGCCAGCGTACAGGCTTCGCATTGTGGGCTACGCGAAGCACAAACCCGGCGGCCGTGCAGAATCAGTTGGTGGCTCACTCGCGTCCAGGATTCGTGCGGCAGGAGTTTCATTAGCTGAAACTCGACCTTCACAGGGTCGGTGTGTTTGCTGAAACCGAGGCGGCGCGACAGGCGGCCCACGTGCGTATCGACGGTGATTCCGGGCGTGTCGAAGGCGTCGCCGAGGACGCAGTTTGCGGACTTTCGCCCGAGGCCCGGCAAGGCAACGAGTTCCTCGAGCGTACGCGGCACTTCGCCACCGTGACGCTCGATCAGCGCTTGGCAGGCGGCCCGTATGTTCTTGGCCTTGTTGCGGAAAAAGCCCGTCGATTGCACGTACGATTCGAGTTCGGCTTTGTCGGAAGTAGCGAAGTCGCGTGCGGTGGGATAGCGTGCGAAGAGCGGCGGCGTGACGAGGTTGACGCGCTTGTCGGTACACTGTGCCGAGAGCATGACCGCAACCATCAGTTGCAACGGTGTGCGGAAATTCAGTTCGGTCGGCGAGTCCGAATAGAGTCGGTCCAACTCGCGCATAACGAGTGGGATGCGGGCGGCAACCGGTGGCAGTTTCGGGGCTGGCATCGGCTACCCGACCACGATCGGGGAGGCGGGCGGTACCGCGGCGGCGGCCTTCTTCTTTGCCTTGCGCAGTTCGAGCGCGGCCCCGATGAAGTCGCGGAACAATGGGTGCGGGTGCGTCGGTTTCGACTTGAATTCTGGGTGACACTGCACGGCCACGAACCACGGGTGC
>JANXNT010000404.1 GCA_025353985.1 Limnoglobus sp. | reverse complement strand
CTGAGTAACGAGAACATCCGAAACCACCTCGCCTGGTGGCGTGGTGGCCAACTGCCCGCAGGAAAACTGAGCGGACGCATCGCCCTCACCAAACGTTTCGGCAAAGGCGAGCTACTCATCCGCAAACTCGACGTCACACCGAGTTCGTAGGGTAGGCTACGTGGCGACTCCGCGATACGATCCCATTCGGCCGAAGAGTGCGTGGCCTTGCTGTCGTGCGGCGATGACGATTCCGGCACAGGCCAGTGCGTCCGATGCGGCATCGTGGTGTTTGAGCGGCAATCCAAGGTGACGGCAGACGGCGGGCAGGTTTGCGGGTCGCAAGCTCCAGGCTTTCCGCGCGATCTTCACCGTGCAATAGAAGGGCAACGGCGTCAGTGGCAGCCCGGCTTTCGCACAACAGGTGTGCAACACCGAACGATCGAAACTCGCATTGTGTGCCGCGATAAACTCCACGCCGGCAAACAACTGCGATGCGGCAGGCCACATTTCCCCGAAACTCGGCGACGAAGCGACATCGGCCCAACGAATCCCGTGAATGTAGGTAAAGTGGATCTGCCGGCGCGGCGGGCGGATCAGGAAATAACCCTGTTGCACGACCGTCGTTCCCTCGACGACGACGATCGCCAGTGAACACGCACTGTCGCGACCGTAGTCGGCAGTTTCGAAGTCGATCGCGGCAAAGCGGCCCAACGGATTTTGCATACGGTTAGTGTAGCGTTTTACCTGAAGTCACTTCCCGCCGACAAATGCGCCGCCGCCGAAGTTGACTTCGAACGGGAAGAACTCGCCGAGTGGCTTCGAGTTCACGCCGCTGAAGACGCGGACGGGTGCGGCGAAATCTGGCCCCGGCGCGCAGATCACATCGAGGACGCCATCGCCGTCGACGTCGTGGGCGGCCACGCGGATGCCGCCGCGGAACTTCGACGGATACGGAGCAATTTCGCCGAGCATTTTCCCTTGAAGTGCATCGAATACGCGCACGATTCCCGGCCCGCCGACATCCGAACCGACGATGAGTTCCGCACGGCCGTTCTTCGTAATGTCCGCCGTCGAGACGAAACAACCGCCGATCCAGTCGCGGTCGTAGGCGAGGAAATCGGCGAGAATGCGGCGGTTATTCCCGCTGAACACGCGGATGCGCGGCTCGTGCTGCGGGCCGGGCGAAGTGACGATGTCCGGCAGGCCGTCGCCGTCCACATCGCCGACCGCGACCCGTACGCCACCGCGATAGTTCTGGTCGTACGCAAAGAAACTATCGAGTTCCTTCCCGCTCGAAATGTCGAATACTCGCACGTGTGGCCCAGCCCCGACATCGCCACCCGTAACGACAATCGCGCGGCCATTTCGCTGCATGTCCGATGCGGCGATGAACACGCCACCCGTCCAGTTGCGGTCGTACGCGAGGAACTCGGAGGCGAGCCGCATCGTCCGCCCATCGAAGACGCGAACGAACGGCGGCATGCCGATTGTGCCCGGTGGCGCACCGCCCGGTGCGGTGATAATATCCGGGATGCCATCGCCATTAATATCGGCGACGGCGACGCGAACGCCGCCACGGAAATTTTGATCGTAGGCGAAGAAATCGAACAGCGGTGCGCCGCGTAAATCCGAGTACACGCGAACCCGTGGCCCGCCGCCTTCGCCTGCCCCGACGGCGAAAATGCCACGCTGCGTAAAGCCGAAGCCGGGGTTCGGCAACGGCAGCGTTCCGGGGTTGCC
>JANXNT010000403.1 GCA_025353985.1 Limnoglobus sp. | reverse complement strand
CTGGGACGCATTGGCCGTCGTCAGATGCAGCGGGGCGTTGGATGCGCGATCCAGCGCTTCCAGGCACACGGCAGGCAAATACTCGGCGCCGCCTTTTAGCGTCAGGTATTTGTCCCGATCGATGGCGCCCGCCGAGATCGTTCGCATGATGTAGCCCCACGGCCGATTGCGCGATGTAATGCGCCACGCGGATCGGGTCCATCGGGCCGAAGCGGGCGACGATCTCCTGCATACTCGCGCCGTCGACGTACTCCATCACGAGGAAGTGCAGATTCTCGGCTTTGTCGATGTCGTGGGCGCGAACGAGGTTCGGGTGATCCATCGCCGCCACCGCACGCGCTTCGCGGTAGAATCGCTCGAGGTTCGACGGGTCGCTCAGCTTTTCGAGTGGAAGCACTTTCACGGCCACTAGCCGCTTCATGAAGACGTGTTCGCAAAGGTACACCGCACCCATGCCGCCAACGCCGATCAGTTCCAGCAAGCGATACTTGCCCGCCACCATGAAGCGCTTATACCGACCGAGTTTGAGTTGCTTCGACTGAAATTTGGTGATCAAACCTTCGCGAATGAACGTCGCCGCCGTCTCGTCAATCGTATCGAGCGGTAGCGATTCATTGGTGAAACGCTCCATTTCGGAGGTCAAACGGTCGTCGTTCACTAGCCCACTCTTGCGGACGAAGTCGACGAATTCAGCAGTATTCGCAGGCGCGGGCATGATATTGCGAACCTGTTCCAAGTAAATAAATTCAGGGCGTTTCGCGCGTCAATCTCAATGCAATGTAGACAATCTTGCGACGGGTGTAACCATATCGCAACTCCATCAGTCAATTTTTTCGGTTTTTTATCGCGAACTCACTTTCGAACTCCATCGCGAATCGCGCGGAAATCCCGTATTCTGACCACAGAACGAGGAGTTTCCTATGCGATCAGAATTGAAAACCGTCAAAGCTGTCTGTCCGCACGATTGTCCCGATACTTGCGGAATGGTTGTCTCCGTGGACACGACCACCGGCGTCGCGGTCAAACTTCGCGGCGACCCCGACCATCCGTTCACGCAGGGGTTCTTGTGTCGCAAAGTAAACCACTACCTCGAACGGGTCTATCACCCGGATCGTTTGCAGTACCCGATGCGGCGCGTCGGGGCGAAGGGCGAAGGACGCTTCGAACGCATTAGCTGGGACGAAGCGATTCGCACCATCGTCGCGCGAATTCGCACCATCGCACAGTCCGAACACGGCCCGCAAGCGATTTTGCCGTACAGCTACGCGGGCACGATGGGCAAGATTCAGGGTTCGAGCCTCGATCGCCGCTTCTTCCATCAACTCGGTGCATCGTTGCTGGATCGCACGATCTGCGCCACGGCGGGGAGCATCGGTTGCGAAGTCACGCTCGGCGTCGGCAAACGCGCCGTCGTCGACCCCGAAGCCGCCGACAATTGCCGGTATATTGTCAATTGGGGTTCGAACACAGTCGTTACGAACGCGCACTTCTGGGTGATCGAACACGAAGCCCGTAAACGCGGCGCGAAGATCGTCACGATCGATCCGTATCGCTCCGTGACGGCGGAAAAGTCCGATTGGTGGATCCCGATTCGCCCCGGCACCGATGCCGCACTCGCGCTCGGCGTCATGCACATTTTGTTTCGCGAAGGCTGGGAAGACCGTGCGTACCTGGACGAATTTTGCCTCGGTGCGAGCGAACTCGAACGGCGCGTTCGCGAGGAATACACGCCAGAGAAGGTGTCGTACATCACTGGGTTGCCCGTCGCGGACATCGAACGCTTCGCTAAAGAATACGGTCAATCGCAAGAGTTATTCGGCGGTCCCGCACTGATTCGCTTGAATTACGGGCTGCAACGCCACGGCGGCGGCGGCATGGCCGTACGTACCGTCTGCTGCCTGCCCGCGATCACCGGCGACTGGCGGTACCCGGGCGCGGGGGCGTTCCTCAGTAGCAG
>JANXNT010000402.1 GCA_025353985.1 Limnoglobus sp. | reverse complement strand
GTCAAATACAATTTTTGTAACCGTTCACGGGGTCAAATGACGATTTTTAAGGACTTTTTGCGTATCTGTTGCTGAAAATCGGTCCAAAACCGACCTTTTAAGGCAATCTCAGTCAAATACAGCCTTGGATTTCAAGCGTTTTACCCCGTGAACGGTTACCAATTTTTCGATCTCGATTGAGACGAAGGAACATGAAACCTGCACGTCGTTAGTTCTGCCATTTGAGTTCGAACTCGGATTCGCGAAAGACAAATATGCCGAGTCTGTGAAAATGGTGAAGCTCAAAGTCAACAACGTGGCCAAACCAATCGACAAGACAATTTGCTTCCGTCAGTTGCGGGATTCGATAACAACCCACCCAGGCAATGTCGGCTGTTCCACATTCATCAACGGCGATTTGAGTATACCGGTACCACTGGGAGTCGGGTGCACGACAAGTTCGGTCGAAATCGAATCTTAAGTCTATAAAGCATTCGCTAAAATGAAAGAGCGCGAATTTATCTACATCGATATTCCCTACGTTACCGAATCGATGTTCGTCAAGATTGAGGGTTCGAAGAATCTGAAAGTGCGCGGCGTGCCCAACAGCGTACACGTAGAGGCCACTTCCTATTTTCTACAGCATACCGACCACGGAGAAACGGAGAATGAGAAGTCGAACCTTTCGAAATGGGAAGATGAAGCGAGTATTGCCAGCCCACGAAACGCATTCGAGCATCGCGAACGTGGCGCAGGTGATTCGTCGGGTGATAGCATGTGGTTCATCACTACAAGTTAAGGGCGACCAAACGACAACGTTCCGCCATTCGAGACGTAACCCTTCACGCCTTCTTCGAGAACGGAGACCGATAAAAATCGTTGGAACAACGACGATTTCGCAAGCGTATCGCTCCAAGGACAATCCTTGGAATTGCAGTAGAGGACGATTTGTGCATCGGAGGGAATATCTTTCAACGACCGCTCGTTTCGCCAATGCGAAGACGTGATCGGAATATTAATCGCGCCCGGTATCCGACCGGAGTAAAACTGTGGTGGCGTGCGGGCATCTACGAATACGTATTGCGTGGAACTTGCAAGTACGTCACTGGGGGTAACAATCGACGGTGTGCGTGGATGGAATACCGAATCGGTCTGCGCGATGACTTTGCGATTGTTTGCGAACCCCGCGGGATCGACAAGATGCGCAACGATGGCCATGAAGATTGCAGAGTCAACGAGGATGAGCACGGGATGCCAGCGCGTTCGGGCCAACGTTCGCACGATTACGAACGCACTGCCGAGCGATAGACAGATCAGTACGATTTTCAGAACGACCCAGATAATTTCCACTTCGGAACCATCGGTCGGTTTGAGAATGAGGATTGCAGGTCCGCCCCAGAGCGATTGAAATTCCGCCGCAGACAGGCGAAACACACCTGAACTCGGATCGTACACTTCCGCCGAATCCGGCCGTGCCGACAAAATCATAATCCAGTGATTCGCCTGCGGTGTGTCCGGGCTGTTTTTCACCAACACGATCACCGGCCCGCCTAAAATGCAGACATCGACGTAAGAGGAATAAGCAATCGGCCGACACGCAATGCCGAACTCCCGACAAGAGTTGACGATATCGACCGTCGTACTACCAAACTCCCCGGACATCCGTGTGGGTTGAATCAATTTATCCAAATCGACGTTCCGTCCCGACAGTCGCCCCGCTTGATGCACGCAATACAGGCCGCAATACCGATCGTTCACGCCCAAAGTATCGGACACGATTGCGATCGGAAACGGTTCCTCACACCGGCACGGGTGCGTTGTAATGATGACGAACAAGCAGATATAGAATACCTTTGCGAAATATATCACGGAGATTTCACTTTCGATTTGATCCAACGTTTCCAAATATACCAGATGCCGAACATGATACACATGAAACCGCACAGGGAAATGGCTATATAGATTAGCTTCTTGTGATTGCGTTCTTCGACAGCAACTTCTTCCAACGAGGCGCCATCGACTTGCCTTACTATGTCACCATTCCGGTAGGTGTAGATCATATCCTTTTTGCTCGGATCCATCAAACCAACAATCTCGCCTTCGGCTACTAGCACTACAGCGCAGCATTAAATCTTGCACTTATGCCGCCGTCTTTTGTGGGAAAACGATGCTTGCGCGTTTCGGCGTTGATGATAGCGGGCCACGTTCCCCGCATGCGTCAATCGCGGAACCTGACGACGACGATG
>JANXNT010000399.1 GCA_025353985.1 Limnoglobus sp. | reverse complement strand
TTCGCCGGTGGCGGTGTTCCAGACGCGGCAGGTGGCATCGTTCCACAGGCCGCCGGTAATTAACGTGCGGTCGTCTTTGGTGAAGCACGAATGGCCTGGCGAGCCGTTCGATTTCAGGGTGTGGATCAACTTGCCCGTTGCGACATCGTATAATTGCAGTACGTTCAACCTGTCGTGGTTGCCAACTCCAGCTCCGGCCAATAGCATTTTGCCATCGTGCGAAAACTGGAGGTGTTGGCAGGCTTCGCGGTGGCCAGTGATGACGAACGGCTCCTTGCGTTCCAGAGGCGTCCAGAGTAGTACGGTGTGTTTGTTGTCCTGAAAGCTGACCGCAAAATGCTGGCCATCTTCGGAGAATGCACTACCCCGCGAGAGTCCCTCCGGAATTTTGCAGGTCGCGATCACTTTGCCGGCTTTGTCGGAGGCGGTCATAAGTTGCGTGAGATCGTCGAAGGTGATATCCCAAAGCTTACCTTTCACCGTGTACGAATCGAACACGGCGCGTTTTACGATTTCGGGCTTCGCTTCGGGTTTACGAACGCCTTTACCAGTTTTGAGATCCCAATCGTACGCCTCGATGCCTGTGACCTTGCTCGACAACGTGGTTCCATCTGACGACAGTTCAATGTTCGGTTTGCAGGTGTGGCCCGAGTCCGCAAGGAGTTCCTTACCCGTATCGACGTTCCAGACGCGAACGATCGATTCCAAACAGCTGGCAATCGCGAATTGGTTTCCATCGGGAGAAAGGTCTGAGACATAATATCCGATACGCTGCGGATCGAGATCGATCTTCAACAGGGATTTGCCAGATGCGATCTCGATCACTTCAAATGCGCCATTCGTTCTTGCCAAAAGCCGTTTGCCATCCAGAGAGATGATGATATTCGACACGGTCGAATCTTTCACACTTAAAGGAAGATGCCGGATTTCCTTCTGATTCACAGTATCCCAAATGACGATCGGCCCTTTCTTGATGGCGTACGCGATCGACTTCGTACCCGGTATCCGTGCGAAATCGTTGGGAACTTCGACGCCGGGAATCGGTCCGTTTGCGAGCGAATTCGCGGTCGTGTCCCAAAGCTGGAGCGGTTCGCGATCGACTCGGTAATAACCTGTCTTCACTTTTTTCGATGTCATGATTTGCATCGTGACGACGTTTTCCAAATCGCCGAATTCCAGGCGGGATTCGTATGTCTCGCCCGATGGGAGTACCTTCTCCGCAAGGATTTGCCCACTGTTGAGATCGACGTATTGGATCGTCGATTGATTCTCGAGCAGCACCACGAACCGCTTTCCATCCGGTGATACGGCAATCGAAGAACAGCGGCCGATTTTGTAGCGTTGCACCAGTTCGCCGGTTGCCAAATCCCAGAGCGTCACGTTGAACCCGAGGCAAAGGACTCGTTTCCCGTCGGGAGTCAAACGGAAACCGTAGTTATTATTGGCCGTATTCTCGCCGACATCGCGCAATTTGTGTCCGGTGGCGGCATCGAACACGCCAAGGGGGTGATGGCCGACTCCTGCCACCAGCGTTTTGCCATCGGGCGTGAACTGCACGAAATGCGGGTTCGCCTGCCGCAGACGCACCGTGCCGAAGCGGCGGACGGCGTCGGTCGGCAACGGATCGCCGTAGCGATCGACGTGCTCGGCGGGTTTTGTGGCTGGCTTCACTTCCGCGACCGGTGGCTGCGCGTGGGCCACCTGTTCGGGCCGCAGTGTGGAACCGATGATTGTGGCGATGCAGATCAACCCGACCGTGGCCGCCATCGAGCCGATGGTTGCGAGCGACAGGCCGGTTTTCGCCAACGCCGCCACGGCCAGCGGAACGGGGCCGTTCGATATGCTAATGGTTTTTTCGACCAACTCCGCCGATGCGCGTTCCGAGCCGATGAACACCATCACGAGCGCGGCGGGCAGGTCGATACCGCGGCGTGTTAATGCCAACCGCAACCGTTCGCGTGCCCGTTCTAGCCGCGATTTCACGGCGGCTTCCGTGCAACCGATGGCGCTGGCAGCCTCTTCGCGGGACTCGCCTTGAATGCAACATGCAACGACGACCTCCCGCAACGTCTGCGGTAACCGCGAGACTTCTTCGTGAATCGTGCGGCACAACTCCCGGTTCGCAATCGTATCGCGAGGCTCGCTGGCGCAGTCTTCGGGCAACGGTTGCGTGCGCCGCTTGGTGTCGCGCGCCGCCGCCTTTCGCGACGCCCGGAGCGCCACCGAGTAAAGCCACGGTGCCAGCGGTTTTGTGATGTCGATCGTCTGGATTTGTCGCACCAACGCAAGGAATGTCGCCTGGAAAACGTCTTCGCAATCGGCCGGGTTGGAGAGCGTCCGTCGGCAAACGCCCCAAACCAGCGACGAATGGCGTTCGACAATGAGCTCGAACGCGGCCTCATCGCGACTGACGGCATAGCGATTCAGGAGGTCCGCCACATCGCAATGCCGCCGGTCGACGAGCACCCGGCGCGAGCGGGAAATGATCCGGTTCCAGTATGTGGCCATGCGAAATCTCCCCGTGCAGATAGCGTGTATCTTATATCTGCCCGCAGGGAGCGATTCGGCCCGCGAATTTTTGCAGGGTGAGTGAGAGACCAATATCTGTTGCGGAAACGTCGCCAAATCGACCGGACAAAACAATATCGCAAGGTTAATCGATACCTCCGGTATACCCGTCCAGAACCCAATCGCTTCCGCTTCGCCTTTGGTTTCGTGAGGAGTTTTCGATGACTGCGATGCTCGATTCCCACTTGCAATTCGCGATTGCGCCACCGTTCACTCTCGAGACCGCGATGCGAAAAGTCCGGCAGGCGGAGGATGGCTGGAACTCGCGCAACCCGGATCGCGTTGCGATGGCGTACACCGAAGATTCGGTGTGGCGGAACCGTAGCGAGTTCATCGTTGGCCGCGACCAAATTCGAAAATTCCTGGCCCACAAGTGGGAGCGGGAACTCGAGTATCGGCTCGTGAAAGCACTTTGGGGATTCAAAGAGAACCGCATGGCGGTGCGTTTCCAATACGAGTGGCACGACGATAGCGGGTGCTGGTTCCGCAGCTACGGCAACGAATTGTGGGAGTTCGACGAACGCGGGTTGATGCAGCGTCGCGAAGCCAGCATCAACGATGTGCCAATTCTCGAAGCCGACCGCCGGTTTTTCTGGGCAGCCCCCGGTCCCAGACCCGGAGACCATCCGGGCATTCCCGACGTCGAGTAAGTCGCCTCAATCGGCCCTGCATCATACTCCCACACAGAGGCGGCACTATGACGATCGAACGGTATCAGAATCTCATTATCGGCAGCGGCGAGGCGGGGAAATTCCTTGCTTGGCGGCTGGCGAAGCAGGGTCAAACGAGCGCCGTGGTCGAACGGGCGTGGATTGGCGGATCGTGCCCGAATATCGCGTGTTTGCCGAGTAAAAACGTCATTTATAGTGCCAAAGCGGTGTCGTTGGTGCATCCGGTTTCGGGGTTAGGCGTCGTGAGCGGTTCGATGACGGTCGATATGGCTGGCGTGGCACGGCGTAAGCGCGAGATGGTCGATGAACTGATCGAACTTCACCTCGCGAATTTCCGAACCAGCGGCGCGGAATTGATTATGGGGCACGCCCGTTTCATCGAACCGAAAACGGTCCGCGTGGAGCGAAACGACGGTCGCACGCAAGTGCTTCAGGGCGAGCGGGTGATCGTTTGCGTTGGCACTCGCGCGAGTTTCCCCGACGTGCCGGGCTTGGCAATCGCGGGGCCGATGACGCACATCGAAGCGCTCGATCTCGAACGCCTACCGAGCCACCTCGTCGTCATCGGCGGCGGCTATGTCGCACTGGAATTTGCCCAAGCGCTGCGCCGATTCGGTAGCCAGGTGACGATCGTCCAGCGCGGCCCGCGACTCCTCGAACGCGAAGATCCCGAGGTTTCGGATGCACTCTTGCAACTGATGCGCGACGAAGGGATCGAAGTCCTTTTGCAAACCGAACTGATGAGCGTCGAGGGTTGGTCGGGGAAAAGCGTTCGGCTCCACGTGAAATCCGCGGGCGTCGAGCGGACCATCGCCGCGTCGGATATTCTGGTCGCAGTCGGTCGCACGCCCAACACCGATAGACTCAATGGGGAGCGAGCGGGGATCGCACTCGATTCTCGCGGATACGTCCGCGTCGACGACAAACTTCGCACGAGTGCGGATAGCGTGTGGGCGGTGGGCGATTGCGCGGGCAGCCCGCAGTTCACGCACGTCGCTTACGACGACTTTCGCGTCGTGATGTCCGACCTAAGCGGGGGCAATCGCACCACGCGGAACCGCCTCGTGCCGTACTGTCTCTTCACCGATCCCGAATTGGCGCACGTCGGCATGACCGAATCGGCCGCGCGGTTAGCGAACGTTCCGTATCGCCTGGCCCAGATGCCAATGTCGATGGTGCTGCGATCGCGCACGCTCTCGCAAAAACGCGGTTTCCTCAAAGCGATCATCGGGGCAGACGACCGCATTCTGGGCTTCACCGCATTTGGCGCGGAAGCGAGCGAGATGATGGCCGTCGTCCAAACCGCGATGATCGGCGGCTTGCCGTACACCGCCCTGCGCGACGCAATCTTCACGCACCCGACCGCAACCGAAGGGTTAGTGTCGCTGTTCTCGAACGCACTCCACGACAGCGACAATTGATACCGCCCATTACGGCAGTGTGTTGAGCATTTCGGCGACGCGGATACGGCCAGTTTCGGTGAGTTGCAGAAAGTCGCCGCTGTGCGCGATGAGGTCGTGGCGGATGGCGCGTTCGACGGTGGCGGTCGTTTCGGCTTCGGTCCAATTCAGATGCAAATGGAGGCCCGCTGCGAGCGATTCTTCGGGTTCGCTCGGCGTGCCTTCGTGGCGATGCAGGTGCATTGCCAGCATCGTTTCGCGGAAGCGGCGACGCTGCTGATATTCGCGCCATACATTCGCAATCTGCCCGCGTTCCGGGGCGAATACCCAGACGAATGCGAACATCATCCCGAGTACGCCCGCCACGGTTCCGGCGATGTTCGAATCGAGTTGGAACGCGAGTTGCGTTCCGCCCATCGCGCCGATGATGGCAAACCCCACACTGAAAATGAGCATCCGGGACAGGCGATTCGTCAGCAATCGCGCGGCCAGCGGTGGCACCGCGAAGAACGCCAACACCAGCACGGGGCCGACGGCGTCGAACGCCGCCACCGTCGTCAGCGATACGCTCGTCATCAGTGCGTAATGCAAGATTGCGGGTGCGAAACCGAGCGTCGTGGCGAGGCCCGCATCGAACGTGGAGAGCTTTAATTCCTTGTAAAACGCGATCGTGAACGCGAGCATTCCGAGGAAGCAGATGCTGAGCACAACGAACGAACGCGGGCCGCAGTCGAT
>JANXNT010000164.1 GCA_025353985.1 Limnoglobus sp. | reverse complement strand
TTGAGCAACGCGGAGTACGATGCGACCATCCGCGACCTCACGGGTGTCGACCTGCGACCGACCCGCAAGTTTCCCGTCGATGGCGCAGCGGGCGAGGGCTTCACGAACGCAGCGGAGGCGCTGACCGACATATCGCCGACGCTGCTTTCGAAGTACATGGCGGCATCGAAGGAGATCGCGAATCGTGCGGTGTTGCTGCCGAGCGGTTTCCGCTTCTCGCAGGGTAAAACGCTTCGCGATTGGAGCGACGAAAGCACCGCGAAACTACGGCGGTTTTACGCGCAATTCGTAACCGGCGATGGTAAGACACCGATCACGGCCCATCTGCTTGCATCCGTCAAACATCGCGATGCCTTGCTCAGCGGACGTTCCACGGCGAAGCAAGTCGCGGCGCTCGAAACGCTGAATGCAAAGTATTTCGATGCCGTCTGGACCGCCCTCACTGACAAGGCACCGTCAGTCACGCTCGATGCGATTCGAACGAAGTGGAAGGCGTCTACCGAGAAGGATGTACCGGCCCTCGTTGCGGAAATTGCGAAAGTGCAGGCGACGCTGTGGAAAGTCGTGCAGGTCGGCAGTTACAAACGCTACGACGGGAAAGGCTATGCCGAGAGTTTTAGCCGTCAGGTGCCGAGCGATGCGGCAACCGAAGGCGAGAAAGCGGCGTTCCGTGCGGTGTTTCCGATGTTCATCTGCTTCCCGCAAGTCATCCCTACCGATGAAGTCGTCTGCCTGAAAATGTTCCACCGCGAAGACGAACCACTCGTACGACTGTTCCTGAATTCCGAGCAAACGAAGGAACTCGATCGGCTCTGGGCAGAGCATCGCTTCATCAGTCGGCAGCCGGTGGCGGAGTTCGCGTATCTACCGCAGTTCATCGGCTTCGTGACGCAGGATCAGCCGAAGGCAATGGTCACATTTTTCGAAAGCCTGAAGCCCGCGTTTCAGAAACGGGCCGAGACATTCCTCGCCGAAGAAACGGCGGCGATCCCGTCGCAACTCGATACCTTACTCGCGTTCGCAGTGAAGGCGTATCGGCGACCGTTGCAAGCGAACGAAGCGAAGGCACTTCGCGAACTGTACGCGACGATCCGCAGCAAAGGCGTGCCGCACGACGAGGCGTTCCGCAACGTTTTGGCACGCGTGCTGGTGTCCCCCGCGTACCTGTTCCGCATCGAGAAAGCACCTGCGGGCAAAGCCGCCGGCGCGATCGACGACTGGGAACTCGCCACGCGATTGAGCTACTTTTTGTGGTCGTCCTCGCCCGATGACGAACTGCGAACCCTCGCAGCGGCGGGTACACTTCGCGACCCAAAAATCGCGGCCGCACAAGTGCAACGAATGCTGAACGATTCCCGAGTTCGCTCGCTCGCCATCGAGTTCGGCACGCAGTGGATTCACGTTCGCGGCTTCGACGAACTCAAGGAAAAAAACGAGGCACTATTCCCCACGTTCGACGAGAAACTGCGGAAGGCGATCTATGAGGAATCGATCCTGTTCTTCCAGGATTTCTTTCAAGCTGACAGGCCCGTGTCACACCTGCTGAATGCCGACGCGACTTTCTTGAACGACACGCTAGCGAAACACTACGGCATACCTGGCGTGACTGGGCCGGAGTGGCGTCGCGTGAGTGGCATTCGCAAGTATGGCCGTGGCGGGTTGCTCGGGTTGGCGAGCGTGCAAACGAAAGAAGCCGGGGCTTCGCGGACGAGTCCGATTTTGCGCGGTAACTGGATCGTCGAGACGTTGCTCGGCGAGAAGTTTCCGAAGCCGCCGCCGAACGTGCCAAAGTTGCCCGAGGAAGAAGGCGGGGCCGACAAACTGACGATACGGCAACTCGTCGAAAGGCATACGAAACTGCCCGAGTGTGCGACGTGCCACCAGCGGATCGACCCGTTCGGCTACTCGCTGGAAAAGTACGACCCGATCGGCCGCTTCCGCGAAAAGGATTTCGGCGGACTCCCCGTCGATGCAAAAGTCAAGCTCAAGGATGGCACCGAGTTCGACGGCATCGACGGGCTACGCACGTACCTTCTGAACAACAAACAAGACGTCATCGTTCGCTTGTTCTGCCGACGCTTACTCGGCTACGCACTCGGCCGCGCCACGTCACTTTCCGACACCGCACTCATCGACGAAATGGTGGCCAGCATGAAAGCCAACGACGGCAAAATCTCGTTCGCCGTGCAAGCCATCGTCCGCAGCCCACAGTTTCGGATGGTCCGCGGAGCGGATACAATCCAGGTGGAGTGAGCCAAACGCAGGAACCAGCAAATGACGACGATATCCATTGTGCGGCCCGATTGCTTTTTCGACGCACAGCAACAAAACCGTCTCGCTCAACTGATGTCGTACTGGCGATACTCGCGCGATCGGGGAACGCATTTCCCCGAAGATCAGCAAGTCGAACTCGAACAGTTGATCGATGCCGAACTGGAAGCCTCCACGCGAAGAGCCGAAGCGTTACTGCGTGAAATGTAGCCATGAATCCGAACGAAATCACAAACAATCCGATGAGGCAGTGCTCGTTACTACTGTTTGTCGCGACGCCGTCTGAAGAGAAAGAATTAGAGATTGTTGTCCGTAAGCACGACTTGCTATTTGAAAAGA
>JANXNT010000289.1 GCA_025353985.1 Limnoglobus sp. | reverse complement strand
CGGGCTTCGGCATCACTTTCGGTGCCTCCGTCGCCGGTGCGACGAGGACCGCGTTCGGTGCCGGTGCGAGCGTACACGCCGATGGCGTGCTCGCAACGACAGTTGCGGGGTAGACGACATCCGTGCACGTCGACGCGGCCGAATCCGCGTGCTGGAAGCGAGCTTTGATCTTCGTCAGCAGTCCGGGGCCGCCGCACGAATCGCCGAACAACGGTCGTGCCAGCAGCGGCGTTCCGCACGGCTCGCACGACGACGAACCCATCGAAGCCAGCCGCGACTTGATCTTCGTGAGCAAGCCGGGCTTGGCGCAACCATCGCCACATGGCCCCGTGTCGGCACCCGTCATGAGTGCCGTCGTCAACAGAATGGAAGTCATCACGGTGTGAAATCTCCGTACGGCCCGCACATACGCCCCCGCGCAGTTTGAGCCGGTGTAAGGGAACGATCCCCTGAACCCTTATTCCTTTCATCGGCCACACACGCATCAGCCATGACGCGACTTGAACAATTCCACACGACATTCTAAAAGTGGCTACCGCTTGTAGTGGAATAATCGGATGTGCCACGCGGCCCAATTACTCCGCGTCCGTAGGAAATGCACGCCACACGGGATAGCATGAACCGATACGCAAAAGGTACCGCACCGAGGTTCAACCGTGGCAGCTGTCGCGAAGCAATGGCACTTGTTGCCCCATCAGGACGATGCGATCCGCAGGCTGTCGGCGGAGATTCGCGTGCCGGCCGTCGTCGCGCAACTGCTGCTGAATCGCCACGTGACGGACCCTGCGGAAGCATTGCGGTTCCTCGAATCGCCACTCGCGGGGCTGCACGCGCCGAGCCGATTGCCGGGCATGACCGCGGCCGTCGATCGCATCACGGACGCGATTCGCAACCGCGAACTCATCCGCGTGTTCGGCGATTACGACGCCGATGGCGTGACCGGTACGGCCATCCTCATTCGGCTCATCGAGCAACTCGGTGGCAAAGCCGATTTCTACGTGCCGCACCGCTTGGACGAAGGTTATGGCCTGAATATCGAGGCGATTCAGCAAGCAAAAGCGAGCGGCGTGGCACTGTTAATCACCGTCGATTGCGGGATCACCGCGATTGCAGAGGCCGAGGAAGCGCGGCGAATCGGCCTGGATTTAATCATCACCGACCACCACGAAATGTTGGACGCGATTCCGAACGCCACGGCAGTCGTTCACCCGCGGTTGCCGGGCGACTATCCTTTCGGCGGGCTGTCCGGCTCCGGCGTGGCGTTCAAATTCGCGTGGGCGGTCGCTCAGCGATTTAGTGCCAGCGACAAAGTCACGCCCGAACTGCGCGAGTTCCTACTCGATGCCGTCGGCCTTGGGGCGCTCGGCCTGGTTGCTGATGTGGTACCGCTTCGCGATGAGAATCGCATCTGCGTTAAGCACGGTTTGAAACGGATTGCCGAAAAACCGTCGCTCGGGTTGAAGGCACTCATCGATGTCGTTGGCCTCAAC
>JANXNT010000258.1 GCA_025353985.1 Limnoglobus sp. | reverse complement strand
CAGCGCAAGCAAGGGGCTTCCACGGTAGGTTAACTGCGTGAAGTTTCTTTCGGGTTCCCCTTGCTTGCGCTGCGGGCTGGCAGGAAAAACTGTTCCGAGGATGCATACCATGTCGCTCCGCAATTTCGCTGTTGGGATGCTCGTCGTTTGTGGGTGCGCACTCGCGCTAATTGGCGAGGAGGCGAAGCCGGGGCGTAAGTTTGCGTTTCTGGTCGGTGTTGGCGATTACAAACACGAGTCGCGCGAGAATCAACTCGGCGCGCCGCCAGTCAACGATGTGCGCGAGATGAAGAAGGTTTTGGAGGCAGCGGGCTTTCAGGTTGTGATGCTTACCGACGACGACGATGCAACGCAAGCGAAGGTGGTGGCCGCGTTCGAATTATTGCTCGAAGGCAAGCTCAAAGCGAGCGATGCGAAGAATGCGCTCGGCAATCGCGATTTGCTGTTGGTGCAGTTGTGCGGGCACGGGATTCAGGTCGATGCAACCGATCCCGAAGACCCGGAGAAGAAGAAAAAACTCCAGCCATTTTTGAAGGTTTACGACTCGAAGCCGACCGATACCGACACGATGGTTCCGTTCAACGCGTTCGTGCGAAAAGCCTCGGAAAACCGCGTACGCACGTTGTTTTTGGTCGATGCGTGCCGGGTGAACGCCGACCCGAATTTGCGCGGCCGTAGCGGGATTACGTCGCGGAATGTGAATTTGCCCGATTGCATTTCGATCTTATTTAGCTGTGCGCAAGGTCAGGAAGCCCAGCAAGACGACAAGGTGCTGAAGCACGGCGTCTTCACCTTTGCGGTGTTGAAAACGCTCCGTGGCCAAACGGGAAAGTCTGGCAAACTGCGTTGGGGCGATCTCACCACCGACGTCATGAAGCAGTTCGAAGAGGATGAAGAAATCCTCGCAGTGCTGAACGGTTCGAAGAAACGTCAGACGCCAATTACAGCCGAAGGCCAGAACGAAAGCACCGCGATTTTGAGTCTCGCATCGATCGCGAAAGCACCGATGCCGAGCGTACCAGTTCCGGTGGAAGTCGATCTCGCCGAACGCAAAGGCGGCGACGAAGTCTCTTTCGAGATCGCGGATGGCGTGAAGATGGTATTCTGCTGGATTCCGAAGGGAAAGGCCACGCTCGGCTCACCCGCTTCGGAGAAAGATCGCAGTGATGATGAGAAAGAGCATGAATTTGCGACAGAAGGTTTCTGGTTAGCGAAGACGGAATGCACGCAGTCGCAGTGGGAATCGGTGATGGGCGAGAACCCGAGTTCTTTCTGTGTATCGGGAAGAAGCAAAGAGACTGTTCAAGGAATAGACACGGGTAATTTTCCCGTAGAACAAGTGAGTTGGGACGATACGCAGCTGTTTCTGAAGAAGCTCAATGCACGTGGCGGCGTGGCGAAAACATTCGGTAGAGCGGGCGCTTTTAAGCTGCCGCACGAGGACCAGTGGGAGTATGCATGTCGTGGGGGCAAGGGGAACAAGCAGGCGTTTTATTGGGGAGGCAGTCTGAACGGTGACAAGGCAAACTGCAACGGCGAACGCCCGTATGGCATAGAAGTTCAAGGAGAGAAGTTAAAACGAACGAGTGCAGTAGGAATTTATGCAAAATTGGCATCACATCCGTGGGGTCTTTCGGATATGACAGGTAACGTTTGGGAATGGTGTGATAACTTGTACAGTAGTGAACAAAAAGTCGCGTCTTTCGTGGTGGCTCTTGGTTCAACGATCCTGCGCGATGTCGCGTGGCGTTCCGACTCAACTACTCGCCGGCGAGCCGCACTTTCAATTTCGGTTTCCGCGTCGCCTTGGACTAGTTTTGAGAGGCGATGGGAATGCGTGCGCTTTCTTCCGAGCCGATTCCCCGCAAGGGGTCGGGTGATGCGCAACGACTCACGGTGACATCGCACGCAGTGGAAATGGGCGGACATCTCACACCCGACCCCTTGCGGGGATCGGCTCGGTAATTTCGGTTTATCCGTGTTGTTTCCGAGAGTTTCCGCCCCGCGCTTCGCTACGCAAAGCCTACGCGGCGCGGCTAAACGCGGATTTCTCGTGCCAGCCCGCTGCGCGAGCAAGGGACTTCCACAGTAGATCGACTTCGTGAAGTTTCTTGCGGGTTCCCCTTGCTTTCGCAGCGGTCTGGCCGGATTGAGACTTCGTGAAGTTTCTTGCGGGTACCCTTGCTGGCGCTGCGGGCTGGCACGAGCCGACGGTTCACGCAAATCCCAGCGCAAGGCGAGCGGGGGAGGTCACTCCCCTGATTCTTCCTGCGTCGTGGACATTTTCGATGATGCGATCATTCTCTATTCGCGTTGCATTTGGCTATCGTGCCAGCCCGCTGCGCGAGCAAGGGTTGGATTTCCACGGTCGAGATACTGCGTGGAGTTTATCGCGGGTTCCCCTTGCGCTTTTTGAAGTTGCGCTATTTGTGATCCGGGTACTCGCTTTGACAATGTCCATTCTCCAAAATCGGCGAGCGGCACGGCGTAAGCGTGTCCGTGTGAATCCTCTGCGGCTACCACGGCATGCTTACGCAATGCCGCTCGCCAAGCGAATGTTTGTCCGTGACCCGCTGCATTTCAAACCAGCGCAAGTTCATTCACTCCCCCGCCGTTAGTGCCCGCGCGAAAAGATAGTCGGCGGTGCGACCGCTGATGATGCCGTGTTTGAGGAGTTCGGCGGCGATGATCGTTACAGCGTCCCAGTGAGAATCGTCGTTCAAAATGCTTTCGACTTTGCTCAACATGCGGCTTTCGTGCCGATCTTTGCTGCGTTCGGTGCCACGTTGCAGTAACAGCGTGTGCACGTGCCGCAGATCGCGACCGGCGGCGGCGCGGTCGTAGTTGCCAGTGTGTTTGGCCTCCGCAGCCATCCCGGCCAACGCGATCAGGATCTCGGTTTCGAGTTCGTCGTGCGACTTTTTCCGCGTGCCTTTGCGAAACTCGCACTGCCCCAGCGTGTCGCGGTTCGGCAAAATACTCACGCGATGAACGATCCGCCCGAGCGCGAGCGCCACCACGGCATGACCGGCCTCGTGATACGCCGTCGCGATGAGTTGTGGGGAGTCGTTCTCGTTCATCGTCTCACTTTACAATTTCAGAAGTTCGCATCCAAACCCGCATCGCAGAGGCTATAAGTAGAACGTGCATCGGTACCGGAAATTCCTCTCGAACGAGCCTGGCATGACACTACCTCCGACGGAAATCTTGCTCGAAGCGCTCCGCGAAACCGTAGGCCCGCCGTTCGTTGTCGGCGTGGTGACGATGCTGCTCGCGCGGCTCCTGTTTGGCAAATCGTCGGCGAGTTTGGCGGCAGTCGTGGCGTTCATTGCGAGCCTCGCAGTCGGCAATCATCTCGCGAAAATCCACCCCGGCTGGCTGCCGACGGATCGCCGCCTCACGTGGCTACCGTGGCTCGCGGCGAGTGCGGCGATGTCGGGATTGCTAATTCGCAAGCCGAAATTGGCCGTGGCGGGTTACACACTTTGGGCCGTCATCATGGCGATGGCCGTCGTCCGCGTCGTGCCGAAAGACTATCAAACGGTGCCGATGGTCGCGGTGCCTGCGTTCGTGTTGCTGACGGCGATCATCGGTTTCGGCTTGATGAAACTGAGCCAGCGACAACCCGGCGCACTCGCGCCGCTCGTTCTCGCAGCGTGCCTGATGACCGCAGGCACGGTGATTATTTATGCGCATTCGAAGAGCCTGCTCGACATCGCCACACTCGGCGCGATGGCACTGTTTGGGATCGGCGCGGTCGTATTTTTCACGCGGGGCGAAGTGGCGGCAGTGTTGCCCGGTGGCGCGATCTTGCTAACGGGCACGCTGTTCGCGGCGTGGCACGAAACCGAAAGTCTCGTGCCGACGACTGCATTCGTGCTGCCGTGCGCGGCCCCATTGTTAGCGTTCGTCGCGTTCGTTCCCGCCGTCGAGCGATGGCGACCGATCTGGCGCTGGGCAGCCGTTTGGATACCCGTCACGCTAATATTAACCGCTGCCGTAATACTCGCTGCAACGAAAGAATCGCTCGCGTTCGACAGCGAATATTGAACGTTCACGAACGGGCAAAATAGTACGCAGCCATACTGAAGCCGATCGCGATCACCGTCCATCGAACGTACCGCACCGGTAGATTCCGGGCGACCCGTGCCCCGTAATATCCTCCGAGGATTGCGGGTACGACCATCGCTATCACGCAGTCCCAGCGGATGAGATTTTCCCACAGGAACACGACCACCGAGACGGCGTTGATCGCCGATGCGAGGAAAGTTTTGACCGCGTTCACTCTGTGAATATCGCCGATGCCCATGAAACCAAGCGAAGTAAGCATGAGGATGCCGATGCCCGCACCGAAGTACCCGCCGTACGTCGCGATAAGGAACTGAAAGCCAATGAGCGCGAAGCCGAGTTGCGCACTCGGTTCGGTCGTGTGGCCCTGCTGCTGTTTTAATAATCGTTGGAGTGGCACTTGTAGCAGAAACAGGATCGCGGCCGTGAGAATGAGCCACGGCACCAACGTCTGAAATTGATCCGGATACATGACAATTAAGAGCGCACCGAACGTGCCACCGACGAGGCTGACTGGCAACATTTTACGGGCGAATGCACGCGACTCACGGAGTTCCTTGCGGTAACCCCACGCACCCGCAAACGAACCCGGCAGCAAGGCGACGGTACTCGTCGCGTTCGCAAATGTGGCGGGCAAACCGATGCTCATCAGTGCCGGAAACGTCAATAGCGTTCCGCCACCCGCCACCGCATTCATCGCGCCCGCCACGAACGCGGCCACCGCTAAAATCGCATACACCCCGACGGACTCCGGCATTCGTATTCCCCGCATTCATCGCTCAAATCGTCGACTGACACTCGCGGTTAACATACGAAAATCGCGTCGATTCAACTCAGGGCAAATGCTTCGCACGTCGTCAAGCCTTTCACCCGCAACAGTTCGCCCAACGTGAACATCGCGTGGCTAAGCAGGCGCGAAATGCGCGAAGGCGATAGCTTCATGACGACGCTCATTTCTTTCAAACGAAGCTCTTCGCGGTAGTAAAGCGTCACGGCCAATCGCTCGCGGGGCGGCAGTTGTTCGATCGATTCGGCGAGTTGCGTGATCGCTTCGTTTCGCTCCATGCCCGCTTCCGGTGGGGCGAAGTTCCCCGCCGGGACGAGTGTGGTTTGCTCCCACGAGATCATCTTGTTGAAGCGCTCCGCCGCCAACGTATCCGAGACTTCATCGACTGACATGCCGGTGGCGGTCGCCAGATCCTCGATCGTCGCGGGGGCGGTCAACGACCGATGCGCTTTGCGAACTGCAGTCACACGTTCGAGCATATGTTGCGGCAGTGGGCTGTTGCGGCGAAGTTCGTCGAGAATCGAGCCGCGGATGCGAAATGTCGCAAACGTCTTGAACTGCGCGTTCCGCGTCGGGTCGAATTTCCCCGCCGCTTCGACCAGCCCGAGCACGCCCGCCGATTCCAGATTGTCCACATCGACTTCGGGCGGCAGCATCGCCGCTATCCGGCCCACCACCTGTTTCACAATCGACATGTGCGACAAGATCCGCTCGTTGCGGAGCGACAAATCGGCAACGTGTGGGCACACGTGCGGGGCTTCACTAATCACGGGGCGATCCTCGGCTTTAGGCGTATCGAAACCGTGCGAGGTGTGCTCGGGTTCGTGTGGCAGGGCCGGTCGAACCGGCGAAAGTATGGTAGAACACGGAACGACAATGTGAGCATGCGGAATCGATATAATTGTCCACAATAAATTTAAGATTCATGCGGAAATCGCGATTTTCGCCCGCTACTCGCAGCGATTTATAGCATTTTCACACGCGGGCAATGATTCTCTGTCACTTTCTCGCCGCATCGCAGTTGCGGTAGCCGCCATGAATTCCACTGTTGCACGAGGTTTGATGATCCATTCGTAACGAAAATTGTTTTCGACTCATTCTCGCAAAAATCGCGGCGTGGCTTCGATCTGCTCTTTATCTCGCATTGCGGATTTGTCTTTTGGAGCGGTGTCGCCGCACATGATTGATACCGATCACGAACTCGATGAGATCGTTAAAGACTTTCTGGTCGAAAGTTACGAGAACCTCGTGCACCTCGACGCGGACCTGCTTTCGCTCGAAAAGCACCCGACCGACGAGCCGACACTGGCACGCGTATTTCGCACCATACACACGATCAAAGGCACGTGCGGTTTCTTCGGATTTCACAAGCTGGAAACCGTCAGCCACGTCGGCGAAAACCTACTGAGCCAACTGCGCGATGGCGCGATTCGACTGACGCCGAGTATCGCCACCGCACTGCTAAAACTCGTCGACGCGATCCGTACGATCCTTCAGCTAATCGAAGCGACGGGCGCAGAAGGCGATGGCGATTACATGCCGCTCATCGATACGCTCACGCGGTTAATCAGTGGCACGACTGACAACCCATCGTCAGTCGTGGAGGCGGAGCCAGTCCGCGAAATGGCACCGACGGGCGGCCTGGCTGATACGACCATCCGAGTCGATGTCGCGCTTATCGACAAGCTCATGACCCTCGTCGGCGAACTCGTGTTGGCCCGCAACCAGATCCAGCAATTCGCTTTGCGGATAAGCGATGCACCGTTGGCGCGCAGCGTGCAACGGCTGAACTCCATCACCGGCGAACTGCAAGACGGCGTAATGAAAACGCGGATGCAGCCCGTCGGCCACATCTGGGATCGCTTCCCGCGCGTCGTCCGCGACCTCGCCGTTCAGTGCGGCAAACAGGTCCGCTTGGAACTCGAAGGAAAGGACACCGAACTCGACCGTAGCATCGTCGAGGCGATGAAAGATCCGCTCGCGCACGTCGTCCGAAACGCGATCGATCACGGTATCGAACTGCCCGCCGTGCGGGTCGCGCGGGGTAAGCCTGCCGAAGGTTGTTTGCGAATGCGGGCATTCCACGAAGGCGGTTGTGTCATCATCGAAATGCGCGACGACGGCGGCGGGATACCCCCAGTGAAAGTGAAAGCGAAAGCAATCGAGAAGGGCCTCATAACGGTCGAGCAGGCCGCGAAAATGTCCGACGCCGAGGCGATTTTGCTCGTCTGCTCCCCCGGCTTTTCGACGGCGGATACCGTCACGAATCTATCCGGTCGCGGCGTCGGGATGGACGTCGTGAAAACGAATATCGAAGCGATCGGCGGTACGCTTGAGATCGATAGCGTCGTCGAATGCGGCACCACCATCCGCGTGAAAATCCCACTGACACTCGCGATCATTCCCGCGCTGATCGTCGAAAGTGACGGTGACCGATACGCGATCCCGCAGATCCATTTGCTCGAAGTCGTGCGGCTGAAAACCGGCTACCGCACAGAACAAATCGAGTACGTTCACAATGCACCCGTGTACCGTTTGCGCGGACGTTTACTACCGCTCGCGTTCCTACG
>JANXNT010000218.1 GCA_025353985.1 Limnoglobus sp. | reverse complement strand
GACGAGCATCACTACGGGAAAATCGTACGCGGACATGCCACTATCGGAGGAGAACACGCGATTCGCAAACTCCGGCGATTGCCCTTGGGTCGTGGCAAGAATCCCGGCGGGCACGAAACGTTGCGACATCTGAATGCCGGCCGTAAACGTGCCACCGGTGTTGCCGCGCAAATCGAGAATCAGCGCACGCAAGCCGCGCGTTTTCAATCGTTGAATCGCACGGTCGAGTTCGCCGACGGTTTGCTCCTGAAACGATGTCACCCGCACGTAGCCGATACCATCTTTTCCCGCCACGATGTCGATATCGACAACGGTCGGCAGTTCCGTGGCCGCCGTTGCGAGCGCACTTTGGGCAATACTCGGAGTGACGTACAGCGTGTAATTGTCCAGCCCCGAACAGGCTCCGCAGAGGAGTTCCAGCACAATCGCCGACGGGTTCAGGAAGCCGAGTTCGCTTTGTGCCGCGCGCGTGAGTTCCATTGCAACTGTGCGTAATTCGCGTACCGATTTCGGCAATCGCGTCTCGCCGAGTTCACGAACGCACTTACGAAAGCTACGGACTTGGCTGTCGGTCGCACCTGCGAATTGCTCGCGGCGAAACGCCTTGTCGCCGATGGCACGGTCGAACTCTTCGATACCGTGTGCGAAGAGTTGCGCGGTGGTGACGCGATCTTTATCGAAGTAATTCGCGTTTAGCTTTTCGGCGGCTTCCGCGTAAAGATTCAGTGCCTCGGCAACGGGTAAGCCGACGACGAATTGTTGAAACGCGGGGTCGCGCTGTCGGGCTTGCTGTGCAGCCAGACGTTGGCATTCGCCGATGCGATCCTTCACCGAATCCGAACGATCCCCCGCCAGATACGCCCGCAAATACTGCGATGTCGCACTCGCCCACAAGCCGCCGCGGTAGGCGGCGTCCGCCGATTGTCTCAGCGTCGTGGCATCGGCAACGACATTTGGCTTGGCAGAAATATTGTCGGGTGCCGCAAACAGCGACGATGATAGAACCCCAATCGCGATGAGCGATAACGAGAATCTCACGTGCATTACGAACCCCTACGATCTCGGTACGGATCCAGGAATCGTCGTCGGGAGGGTGGCGACTGTCGCTGTGAATGTACTCGCAAAGTGGTAGCGCCGTCAACAATCCGTTACGGAATTGTGACGCCACGCCTCACCCGGAAAGTCCGGTGCCGGGCCACATGATTTCGACGTGCGCGTTATGAAAGTCCGGATGATCGACTTGGAGGTTGGGGTAACACGTCCCTTCGGCGGGCAAGCCGTCGAGTGTGACCACATCATCGGCGAGTATCTCTCCGCCATGCGCTTGATAGTCGATGTACAGATTTAATAACTCAATCACTTTCAATTGGTATGAAGGCCCGACGCCACGAACGCTGAGGTCGGGTCTGCCAAACTTCCGCATCCCACGTGTGTGAATCCACTCAGTGTTCCCGATGCGATGATCTTCTGGCGAACGCAGAATGAGGATGTGCCGGTGTGGGGCGGCATGGCCGGGGGCGAAGAGTTCGTTTCGCCATTCGTCGGCCGTCCAGAGGTGGAACGTCTGCGGGTCGAAGACCGTTACGGCCCCGCGATCGAACAAGTACGCGACAACTCCGATGCAATCGCGCAGGTAGTCGAGCGTAGCGGGGTCTTTGACGAAGCCGCGAAGTACCGCCATGTTCGGCGAAGTTTCGGCGGCGTATGCCATCTCCGGCGATTCCTCCGCCGCCAGTTTCCAACCGCGACTACTGAAGTACTGATGGAACCCCGCCTGTTGCCGGTCGCGGTCGTATTGCACCAACTCCAAACCGTCCGGCACCGTGGCCGAACGATACTTGTCCCGATCGATTGGCACGCTCAAATCGAGTTTGCCAAAGATCGCATAACGGACGAGTGCATCGTCGCCGCCGGGTGCAAAGTTCGGACGCGGCCACGTGGGGAAAACAGCCATCGGGAACCTCCTGTTCGAGAATGCGATACTATGCCTGCGGAGTAAATACACTCAGAATATGCACTTGATCCCCCGTCGGAATGGTGCTTACGTCACCATCGAACTCGTACAACAGTACCGAAACACCTCGACCTTGGAAACACCGTCATGGCCACCACAATCGAGTTCACGTTCCCTTTCGCGGCCGACTGGGAAAGTTGCGAATCGCGAAGTACGCATAACGTGATTTGGAAGCCGTGCAAATCCACGCCCGGCAAGTTGAAGATCTCGGACAGCCGCGATTACCGCGTGACCGCCAACGCCGCCACGAAATCGGGCGACCTGGCCGAAATGTTGAAAGCCTCGACGACGTGCAACATCCGCACGATCCGCCTGCCCCACGGCGGCGCAATCGGCAAGGCGGAGTTTGGCCAAGCCTTGGCGCAATTCAAGCCCGTCGAGATGGTGAGGCTCGACTCGCCGGGAAAATCGACGGGCTGGCTCGTGGTGGTTCGCCACGCATTCACGCAGTTCTCGCAGTTCCGCCTGCTGGGTTGGCCGATCGAAGATGTGACGGAAGCCGTCGGCCAAATTAAGGCCCACGAACTCGGCGTCCGACTGAGTGACGAGAACCACGGTTTTCTTTTTGGAAATCTCTTCGACATCGGTGGAGTTCGAGTCGTCGTCGTCGTGCATCCCCAACACGAGAAACAGCAACTCGATTGGACCGGGCTTTCCAAACTCACGGGCCTACAGGAATTGCAGGCAAGCTACGGCTTCCTCGGCGAATCGTTCTGGTCGGAACTCGGAAAACTGAAGTCACTCCCCCTTTTGGAACTCTCGTGGCCCGAGCAGGCCACCGCAAAGGCGGGCAGCCTCAAGAGGCTGACGAGCCTGAAGAAGCTGAAAATCTCCTGCCTCTTCTGCGATGTACCGCAGGCGTTTCAGGTACTCAGCGAGTGCCCGGCACTCGACGACGTGGTCATTGAGCAAGCCAAGATCGACAACGTATCCGCACAGGCGATCGGAGCGATGACGGCGCTGAAGTCCTGTCACATCCACAACGCGCAGATGACCGACGCTGGCATGAAGGCGATGTGCCGTTGGCCCGCGATCCGCTCGCTTTACCTCGCGGAAAGTTCCGTGGCCGGCGGTAATACGAAACCGATCACAACAGGTTTCGAGGATTTGGGGAATCTCGGCACGCTAGACACGTTGACGCTGCAAGGCTACGAACACGTCCCTAAGGCGAGATGGAAATGTCTGCAAAAGCTGACGAAACTCAAATCTCTGTATCTGTTTTCGTCGCCGCCGTTCGATCTGCTGCAGGCGATCGGACCGATTCCCTCGTTGCAAGAATTGAAGGTCAGAAACTGTCAATCTCTCAGCGCCGCGGGCATGGCGATCGTGCAGGCGTTGCCGCAGTTGACGACGCTAAACCTCTACGCCTATCGCTATCGGCCGTACTATACTACGCTCGATCAAATCGGTACGATGCAGCGATTGAAGCACCTCAAGCTCGAAGACTTCCATCTACTGACCGATGCCCAACTCGGTCGCATCGCCGGTCTCGGGAATCTCGAATCCCTGCAACTCATCGAAGCGGACAAGATCGGCGATCGCGGCATTCTGCAGCTAACCGGCCTGACGAGTCTACGATTGCTTTCCTTGGAAAAACTCCCGAAGTTGACGGACAAGACCATCGTCGGCCTCAGTATGTTTCCCAAGCTCGAATCACTATCCGTGCGCTGCAATACGAAGATCACCGCGACTGCCTACGAGAGCTTGACCAAAGTCCGCAATCTGACGACGCTGCACTTGGGTTATGCTCGCAACCTAACTGGCGAATGCCTGGTGAAACTGGCCGAGCAATTGCCGCTGACGGAGTTGCTGATATACGGTTGCCCGAACCTGACCGAGGAGCATTGGCAAGCGTTGACCAAGCATCCGACGCTGAAGCGAGTCGGCTTCAACGAATGCAAGGAACTCGGTGCCGACGTCGGGGAGCGGATGAAAGCCGTGCGACCTGACTGGGGCCGGCCGTACCGCTTTGTGTGACCCAGAACCCACTTTTTCAATGATGTTGTTCGCGAAAGAGGGTGTTGCGAGATGAGTGAACGCAAGGTGCTTCTTTCCGATAATAGCGATCCGCTGATGCAGTTGGCTTACCAGAAGGCTCGCGGCACGTTCCGCTACTTCTGGCGTGAGATCGCCTGGGACAGACGGCGGATCATACCGGCATTGGACCTGGCCTGTGTCAAAGCGTCCTTCTCTGACAGCGAGCAGAAGACGGGTGACTCTCCGCAAGTCGAACACATGTGGTTGGGTGAGGTCGATTTCGATGGCGAGTTTGTGAGTGGGGTGCTGGGCAACTCCCCGAACTGGCTGAAATCGGTGAAGGAAGGAGATTCGGCACGCATCCGGATCGACCAAATCAGCGACTGGATGTACGCCATAGGTGGCGAAGTCTACGGCGCGTTTACGGTCAACCTCCTGCGTTCGCGAATGAGCAGGCAAGAACGCAGCGATCACGACGTGGCGTGGGGCCTGAACTTCGGCGATCCGCACACGATTCGCATGGTCGCAGAGCAGGAACATTCACTTTTGAGCGAGAACATGGCCGTGTCGCTCAAGGATAACATTGCGAAAAATCACTCGCTTGTGTCTGCAAAGGGGCACAACGGCTGGACGCTTTTGCACCAAGATGCATCGGCAGGCAGCACGGCCACTGTCAAGGTTTTGTTGGAGAATGGTGCTGATCCGAACGCGCTGGCCGACAATGGAGAGACCCCGTTGCAACTCGCAAAGGCACTCGGATGGGACTCGGTCGTCGAATTGTTCTTATGTTGGCCGAAGCCAGCACGGTAGCAGAACGAGAACCGACTTTCGCAACTTTTCGTGCGCGAACGGGCCAGTTGTGAACTATAACCACACTTAGAGGATCGTGCGATTACCCGCCCACCTACAACCTTTACCGGTTAGAGCCATTTAAAGCCCATGGCATCGGACACCTCTACACAACCGCGACAGGTCGGCAACTACGATCTCTTGGCTAAGATTGCCGAGGGGGGTATGGGTGCAGTCTACAAAGCACGCAGTCTGATTACCGGCGACATCGTCGCGATTAAAATCGTCCCGTCCGAAACGGCCAAAAACCCGATTCTGCTCAAGCGTTTCGAGCAAGAATTCCGCGCCGCCAGTCTCCTCGACCATCCGAACATCGTCAAAGCGATCGAGTATTGTGGGACCGGTACATCGCCGTTCCTCGTGATGGAATTCGTCGATGGCGAATCGCTTGGCCAACGGGTCGAACGCGATGGTGCCATCGCCGAAGCGGCTGCGATTCACATCATTAGCCAAGTCTGCGACGGCCTGCATCGCGCCCACAAACAGGGCTTGATTCATCGCGACGTGAAGCCGGACAATATCCTCGTCACGCTCGATGGCATCGCGAAGCTGACCGACATGGGGTTGGTGAAAGACGTCGAAGGCGAGTTAAACCTGACGAAGACGGGGCGCGGGCTCGGCACGCCGCACTTCATGGCCCCCGAGCAGTTCCGCAACGCGAAAAATGCCGATGTCCGTTGCGATATCTACAGCCTCGGCGCAACATTGTACATGATGATAACGGGCGAAGTGCCGTTCACGAAAACCAGTCCGCTCGATTGCTGGATGAAGAAGATCAAGAACGATTTTCCACCACCAAAACAGGTATGCCCGAAACTCGGCGACCGCGTCAACCGCGCGATTTTGCGAGCAATGAGCGCCGACCCCGCCGCACGACCGGCGAGTTGTCGCGAGTTCATCGAAGATCTCACGGGGCAAACGTGGAAGAACCGCGCCGATACGACGCATTCGTCGGCGCGGTTGCAAAGCCAGACGCCTCCGACGATCCCGATGCCCGAAATCGTGCCGGTTGCGGACATTTGGTACCTCGTTTACAAGACACCCGACGGCCAGCAAAAGACGGTAAAGGGCACGACCGAGCGCATTCAGGAGAACCTGAAAGCCGGAACGCTGGGCGATCCGAACGCGATTTTAGTCTGTCGAACCAAGGCTGGCCCGTTCGAGCCGGTGCGCGCGATCCCCGAGTTCCGCGTGCTGGTCGTCGACCCTGCATCGGTGGCCGCGAATAGCGTACCGAGCGCAACCCGTTCGAGTACGGAATCGCGAGACACCTTGAGTGCGCGCCAAACCGTGCCAAACCCAACGCCATCGAAGCGGACCCGCCCACCTGCCGCCATGCCGATCACCTCCGAGAAGCCACCGCCCTCTCGTGTTCCGCGAGAACGACCCGCAAAAACCAAGCCGGCACGCAACACAGTACCCGCCCGCGAACTGCCGAAGTGGCTACCCTGGGTGATGATCGCCACCGCGCTCGCCGCCGCCATCGTCGGCGTTCTGCTGATGCTGAAATGAACCGGCTAACCGGTTTTGTTACTCCAAATTATTCAAAAATTGTCGCAGTTTCCAAATTTCGATTTCTCGCGACGAGACTCGCGGATACTATTCAAGAGATCGCACAATCGTCTCCCTGACGACACGCGATCGAGTCACCACTTCGGAGAATTGCCCCATGCTGAAGATGTCCCGATCCCTCATGTTGATGGCCGCACTGGCGTTCTGCGCAGGCAGCACAGTCACGCTAGCCACCGCGCAAGAAACCAAAAAGGCCGACCCGAAGAAGGCCGCCGACCCGAAGAAAAAAGTCGAAGAAAAAGCCGACTCGAAGGCCGATCCCAAGGCGGATCTAAAGGCCACCGGTGCGGGCACGATCGAGTTGAAGAAGAACGTCGAAAAGGGCACGTGGCGATACATTATCAAGAATGCCGAAGGCACCTCGATCGCGATGCCATTGGCGCACCTCCACTGGGAATCCAAAGAGGAGTGCCTGAAAGCCGTTGAAGAACTGAAGTTGGCACTGAATAAAGGCAAAATCACCGACTTCAAAGATTCCAAAGACGCAAAAGATTCGAAATAAACTACGAGCATTCACTCGAAGTTGAATCGCGAGCCACCGGGTGATCCCGGTGGTTTTTTCTTTGGAATACCTCGTAACACTGCACGATTCCAAACAGGATCGCACCCAGTGGGGCGAGCGTGCGGCACGGGTAGATTTCGCTTGCAGGGAACGATCCGCGAATGATCGCGCCGAAAATGAGTAGATACGCGATCCAGAACAGCGTGCCGATGATCGGGCGGTTGCGGAACGATGCCTTTGCGGCGGCGATGGCCATCGATGGCGCGAGCAAGGCGTACGTGGGTAGTTCGGTGGCGGGGCCGAACGCGGTCATCCAGACCGCACCCATGCCGAGCGCCAGCACGACTGGGTCCGTACGGCTTCGCCGGAATTTTGCGAAGCCGACACACCCAGCCATACCGAGGCCGACGATTGCTGCAATGGCTTTGCCCAACATCGACGGTATGAAGGTATCGAACCAGACTCGTGGTGCGATCGTCCAATCGAGCGGCGCGCGATTTAAGAATGGCGTGTGCGTGCGGTCGTCGAGATCCAAGAATTGCCAGAATTCGCGATATTCGCTTGCGACAAAGTGCGGATCGTGCCCAAGGCACGGTAACGCGGCCATCGCTGCGCCGCTCAAAAGCAATCGCCAGCTGAGCCGGGGATCTACGATCACGAACAAGAATGCGGCGGCCACGGGGTACAGTTTAATTGAAGCCGTCAACGCGAACCAGAATGCTGCCCGCCACGGACGATCCTTAAAAATATTGTTGGCACCGAGGAGAATCGTGCCGATGAGGTGAACGTTAATTTGCCCGTTATTGACGCTCGGAATGATCAACTCGGCCGCGATGGTATAGAGCACGCCCATTCGCAACATCGACAGTTCGCCGACGGCATTTCGAACGAATCCATCGAGGCCACCGAGAAAAAGCGCCACACCGAACAGTCGCCAGAGGATCTCGCCGGTTTTCACGGGCATCCGGGTAAATGGCACGAACGCCATCGCGACGATGGGCGGATTCCGGTAGACGTCGAGCGGCGGTTGCGGTGCGTAAATATCCTGCCCGCTCAGCCAACGCTCGGCAGCACGCACGTAGATTGGCACGACGGTTCCGCAACCGGGTGTCGCGTACGCCACTCGCCCGCAGACGCTGACGATTAGTACGATCCAGAAGAGGATCGCCCAACTGGGAACCGTGCGATCACGCCGCATTGGCTGTCGGTCCTGAGTCGGTTGCGCCCGCGTAATGTTTGGCACCGGGGATGCCACGCTTCGACTTGTGAATGAAATCGACGAGTTCCATCACGGCCGGGGAGTGTCCGAGGTCTTGTTGCATCCGCGTCACAGCTAACGAAACCGTCATCCGTTGCATGTAAAGCATCTTGAACGCCTTACGCACGGCGATGATCTCTTCCGGTGAATATCCCGCGCGTTTCATTCCGACGACGTTGACGCCACGCACGGTGTTGAGTTCGCGGACAATCCAGAACGGCGGCACATCGACGGTGCAACTCGAACAGGCACCGAGGAGTGCGAGTTTGCCGACGCGACAGTTTTGGTGAACCGTGGAGTTGCCGGACAACATCGCACGATCCGCGATTTCCGCGTGCCCGCCGATGAGGCAGCCGTTCACGAACATCCCGCGATTGCCGAGGATGCAATCGTGCGCGACGTGGCTATTCACCATGAAATAATTGCCGTCGCCAATGCGGGTGACGCCACGGGAATCCGGCATTCCGCGATGGACGGTCACGTGTTCGCGGAAGATGTTGCCATCGCCGATCGCTACGCTAGTATCCTCGCCCTTGTAAGCGAGGTGCTGCGGGCGATCGCCGAGAATACAGCCGGTGCCGATGTCGTTATCAGTACCGATTGTCATCAGCCCCATGAGGTGAACGTGCGCCCGAATGTGGGAACCAGGGCCGATCTGGACCGGCCCATCGATTACCGCAAACGGACCGACGCGCACATCGGGTGCGAGCATCGCCTCCGCCGAGATGATCGCCGTCGGGTGAATCAGCCGCACATCGCTACGTGTCATGGGGGGACGTTCCCGTTGGGTATTGGTAATCGATGTGTTACCCGATTTGCGCGGCGAACTGCAAGGCGAAGTCGGCAGAACGCCACCTGCCATGTCGTAAACGAGGGTTGCATTCATCAATTGCTGCGAATTTTCGCGAGGGAGACTTGCCTAAGGAACGCCTGTCGCTATCGTAAGCGCTCAACATATATTCTCGGCCGTGATGGCCCGGAGGCCGTCGTGAAAGTGCGATCCAGCGTAAAACGCATTTGCGAAAAATGCAAGATGATCAAGCGTAAGGGCGTCGTCCGCGTCATCTGCGAAGACCCGCGCCATAAACAGCGCCAAGGCTAAGACTGAGGAACTGCTGACATGCCTCGTATCCAAGGCGTCGACTTACCATCCGACAAGCCAACGCACATCTCCTTGCGTTACCTCCGGGGCATCGGCCCCGTGACGGCGCTGGAACTGTGCGAAAAGGTCGGCATCGATCCGCAACGTCGTGCGAAAGAACTCAACGACGATGAGATCGCCCGTATTGCCACGACGCTCGACAAAGATTATCTCGTCGAAGGGGCGTTACGCCGCTTCGAAGGTGGGAATATCACCCGCCTCAAAGAGATCAAGAGCTATCGCGGCGAGCGTCACCGGAAAAACCTTCCGGTTCGCGGCCAACGCAGCAAGACGAACGCCCGCAGCCGGAAAGGCCCTCGTAAGACGGTCGCCGGTAAAAAGGGCGTCAAGGATAAGTAAGCAGTAGCTATCAGCAGTCAGCCTTCAGCCGTACAGTCCGTGACGGCTTGTGGCGGCGTGGTAGCATGCGATTTCACACACTCCGTTTTGAAGACCACTGTAAGCCGAAGGCTGATCGTCAATCATGGCCAAGAGTAAGAAGAAGAAACAGCGTCGCAACGTGAGCCGAGGTGTGGCACACGTGCAGTCGACGTTCAACAACACGATCGTTACCATCACCGACGCGAACGGCGATACGCTGTGTTCGGTGTCGGGTGGAATGGTTGGTTTCAAAGGAAGCCGTAAGAGCACGCCGTTCGCCGCCCAACGCGCTGCAGAAGATGCCGCCGCGAAAGCGTCGAAGTTCGGCGTGAAAGAAGTCGAAGTCCGCGTGAAAGGCCCCGGTGCTGGCCGCGAATCGGCTGTCACCGCGCTTCAAGCCGCCGGGTTGAACGTCAAAGCCATCGAAGACGTCACCCCACTCCCGCACAACGGTTGCCGCCCGCCTAAAAAGCGCCGCGTGTAATTATTGTCGATATCGCTTCGGAACCGTCCCTGTGTCAGTGGGGCGCACGGTTCCTTCCGCGATTTCGCTCCCGCATCGGATCGACCCAGGGGTTCTCCGAAGTGGTGTATCCTTGCCTTAGCGGCAGGACTGACCCCTTTAACTTTCACTGACAACCCACTTGGACGAATCGCCTACTCATGGCCCGTTTTACCGACCCCGCTTGCAAACGCTGCCGTCGAGAACAATTAAAATTGTTCCTCAAGGGCAGCCGTTGCTTTAGTTCGAAGTGCCCGATCGACCGCCAAGCATTACCTCCCGGTATGCACGGTGCCCGTCGCGGCAAAACCTCCGAATACGGCCTTCGTCTTCGTGAAAAACAACGCTTGAAGTTCTTCTACGGCGTGCTGGAACGTCAGTTCCGCCGCTACTTCGAACTCGCGACTCGCCAAGCCAACACCGGCGAAGCGTTACTCAGCATTCTCGAGCGCCGTCTCGATAACGTCGTTCACCGCCTCGGCTTCGCGCCGAACCGCAAAGGTGCCCGCCAACTCGTCGCGCACGGTCATGTGATGGTCAATGGTCGCAAGTGCGACGTGCCGAGCGTGCTCGTGAAGCCGAACGACATCATCAAAGTGAAGATGGCTGTACGCAGCCTCGCACTGACGCGGTTGCACCTGCAAGCCGTCGGCGGCGAACCGGTCCCCGATTTCTTGGAGCGAACAAACTCCGAAGATCCCGAAGGCCGAATGCTTCGCCTGCCCGGTCGCGGTGACGTCGATCCGCGTATCTCTGAGATCCGCGAGCAACTCATCATCGAAATCGCCACGCGATAAACGCGCGGTCATAAGCACAAGCGATTGTTTTCACCTAATCGTTTGGCGTCTTGCTGTGTCGGGGAATTTCGGGTGCTTCATCGCGGTACCTGCCCCCAACGGAAAGCTGACGCCGACGACTTTGCAAAGGCCTGTTTCTCATGCGTATTCGATGGCGTGGTCTCGAACTGCCGAACCGTGTGGCGAGCGAACGCTCGACTCTCACGGATACATACGGCAAGTTTCACGTCGAACCGTTCGAACGCGGGTTCGGCATGACGGTCGGCAACAGTTTACGACGCATTCTCCTGTCGAGCCTCGAAGGTTCGGCGGTGACCCGCGTGAAAATCAATGGCGTTCAGCACGAAATCTCGACGATCCCTGGCGTGGTGGAAGATGTCACCGACATCATTCTGAACATCAAGTCGCTCGTCGTGAAAAACCTGTCGGACCAGCCGAAAACGATCCGCATCGATCGCCACCAAAAGGGCGTCGTCAACGGTTCGCACCTTCAGCACGACGAATCGATTCAGGTTCTCAACCCCGAGCACCACATCGCGACGATGACGGACGATGTGCCTTTGGTGATCGAGATGACCGTGGAAAACGGTCGCGGTTACCACACCGCAGACGAAAACTCCGGGAAAGAACGCGAAATCGGCGTGATTCCTGTCGACAGCAGCTTCTCGCCCGTCGTTCGCGTCAAGTATGACATCGAGGAAACTCGCGTCGGCCAACGCACGAACTACGACCGGCTCGTGATGGAAATTTGGACGAACGGCACCGTCGGTCCACAGATGGCCATCGTCGAATCTGCCAAGATTCTGCGGAAGCACCTGAACGCATTTATCCAATACAGCGAACCGGGGCCAGAAGTCCCACTGGATGATGGTCCGATCGAAATCGGGCCCGCACTGGGTGCAGGCGTCGACACCGAGTTCGAGCGTAAGCTCAGCATGTCGCTCGCCGAACTGGAACTGTCGGTTCGTGCAACGAACTGCCTGGAATCCGAAGGCATCACGACGGTTCGCGAACTGATGTCCCGCACCGAAGAAGAACTCCTCGAAGTCCGCAACTTCGGCGAAACCACGCTCAAAGAAGT
>JANXNT010000161.1 GCA_025353985.1 Limnoglobus sp. | reverse complement strand
CTGAGTCGTACGGCGAAATTTCACTCACAACTGGCGTTGCGTTTACGTTATAATCGGGGAAACACAGAAGGAGTCCACATCATGTTTGGGCACACACGTAGTATCTTGGCCGCAATTCTGGTTGCTACGGCAACGGCAGGGACCGCGAGCGCGCAGTATAACCCGTGGAATAACGGTTATAATTACGGCTACAACAATAACTATAACAACAATTACGGGAACAATAACAACCCGTGGAATTACTCGAACCCGTGGCAATACAACGGCTTCCACAATGGGCCGTACTGGCAGGGCGGCAACAACGGCGTGATCGGCCAATTGCCGAACGGCATTCCGATCATTAACCCATGGGCACGGCCGAACTTTTACCCCGTGCCAATCAACCCGTGGGGCTATCAGTTTTCGCAGCAGCAACAAACGAACTATTACAACAACGGTAACGGCTACGGAAACACCACGACGTACTCCCAGACGACGCAGATCGTGCCGAACGGCTTCAACAATCCGTTCTTGCAGCCCGGTTTCGCCCAACGCGAAGCGGGTGCCGTAGTCCAAGTGGGCCGCAATCTGGCGGTAAACCCCATAACCGGCACGGTCGTTCGCCCGCTCAGCGGCGTGGCCATCACCCGCGAAGGCACGTTTTACCAAGTCCCCGGCACCGGTTCGTTTTCGCCCTGGGGCGCGTACATCCCTGGCTCCGGAACCTACGTGAATCCTTTCACGGGAACATCGTACAACCCCACAACGGGCCTGATCGTGCGATAGGTCATTGACGGCATCGCTCAGCCAACGCCGATTCGCAGACCGAATCGGCGACTGCCACTTCGCTCAAGTAAACTTGATACGCCGGATTGACATTGGTAGTAAATGCGTCGTGTCTCGCTAGCGCTTCGGGCTAACAATCCCGTTAGCCCGAAGCGCTAGCGAGGAACGTTCACCGTCAACGACTGTGATAAGCAAAAAATACGCTCTTACGACCGATTTAACTCGGCGCGATCGGTTGCACAGCGACGCCGACGAGGATGTCGTAACCGGCGTGGGCACCGACCGCGATGCCGAAGCCGCGCGTGATAAAGAGGATCGTGAAGAACAGCCCGGCCAACATGCGGAACAGGAACACCGGAGCCTGGATTGGCCACTCGCGGTTCGGGCCGACGTGATGCGCGGCCGCGAATACGACGGCGGCGAACAGGGCCGCGATCGGCACCGCAATCACACCCGGCAACAAAATTCGCAGCAAGATGCAGCAGATCGAAAACAGCCCGAGGCGGAACAGCACTTCCTCGTAAATGCCCGCACCGATGAACGTGATGAGTTGGCCGAGCGCGGGCGTTTGAATCGGGATGTTCGCCAACGCGATGCCGGAATGTTCGAGCAACATGAGGAAGTTTCGGCTGAACGCCCAGAGCAAAACGGCGTAGATGGCACTTTCGACTAACATGCCGAAGATCGTCGAGAACAGCCGCGTGGGCCGCCCTTTTCGTTCGACCAACGAGCGAAAGAAGAAGATCGCAACGACGAGTAACGGGGCGGCCCAGATCTGGTGAAAGCCATACTCGGCGAGGCTGGAACGGAACCAGTAATCTGCGCCGTTACGCAACGCCTGCGGGTTCGCGCCGCCCATCCAAATGACGCCGCACTCGTAGAACGCGATCAGCGGAACGAGGAACACGAGGCACGCCAACGGGTGCCGCGTGGTGGCCAAATAGCTCGGCGATTTGTCTTCAGCCACGGTCGCCTCGGCAGAGGAATCGGTGAGACGGCACACGGAGTGTGCCTGCTACATCCCGGTGATTCGCTCCAGGGACGCCGGGATTTTACCAGCACATATCGGGGTACGTTTCGGAAAGTCGTTCGCGGCGCTCGACAGCCGTCAATTCGCGGGCGATTCCACCGACGTCGGCGGATGCTAAATCGAGGAATTCCGGGCGCGGCATCGTCTGGCCATCGGCGGCAACGAGGATCGCCACCACGGGCCGCGTCGTGGCACGCAGGTTCGTGCGGCTGTTGTGCGCCGACACGACGACTGCGGTGCGGCCGTCCATCAACTCGACAACCGTGCCGATCGGGTGGAACGTCAGGTTCAGCGCGTACTCGGCAAAATCGCGGTCGAGTTGGCCGTTTTCGCTGGCCAGCAAGACTTCCGTAAGTGCCGTCCGCGAATCGCACGCGGGGCGATGGGGCTTCTCGGCAACGAGGTCGGCGTAGGCATCGGCCATCGCCAGGAAACGTGCGGGGGACGAAATCGACTCGCCGCGCAGCCCGTTCGGGTAGCCAGTGCCATCGATGCGTTCGTGATGCGCGACGACGACTTCCGCGAGCGGGCCAGTCTCCGGCAACATCAGTTGCACGATTTCCGAACTACGCCGCGGGTGTCCTTCGGCGATGCGACGCGCGACGGAATTCGCGGGGTGTTCGCTGCCGAAATCGCCCGGCGGCACGTCTAACATGCCGACATCCATCACGAGTGCGGCGAAAATTAAAAGTGCGGGTTTCGACGCCCATTCGTAATCGTATTGCGTCAATCGGGCGAGCACCTGGCCAACGTTCAGCGCGTGCGTGGCAACGGCACCGGCGACGCCGAGCGGGCCGTGCGGATCGACGGGTAACATCCGCATTCCGAGGCCGCGCCGCGATTCGTCGAGCACTTCTTCCGCAAGGTCCGAAATTGCAGGAACCGACACCGCACGCCCGGCATGCAGCGATGAGAGAATCTCGGTCAGCCGTTGAATACGCCCCGTTTCGCGGCTGCGAATCCCGATCGCATGATCGAGAACATTGAGGCGATGGCGTACGACGCCGAGGAGATTTTCGAGGCCTTCGCAGGCACGCTGTTGGGCTTCAATCGAAGCGGGGAACACGCTGACGACCCGTAGCGCCGTATCGGTCAGGCCAACGATGCCACGATGGTAATTCGCCAGCGATTCATCGCCCGCCGCCGTCAGAAACGGCTCGTTGGCGAGCGTCTTCTGACGATCCACCAACTCTTTGGCATCGTGCAACAGGCGGATGGTTCGTGCGGAGAGCGGAATCGTTTCGGGCTTTGGCTCGACGATGTCCGTGGCTATGCGTGGCGTGACTGCCGTCAGGAACGTACGCACGCTCGCTGGGTCGTTCGCAACCACCGGCGAACCCGCGAGTTGCGGAATCTCTTCGAGACGCGAACGGAATGTCGCGATACGCTCCAGCAGTCCACGGGTATCGGACATGGTCACCTCACGAAATTCCATTTTGCACGCAGTGCGGCGCGGGTATATCCACTATCAGCATCGGGTGGAAGGCAGATCGGACTTGAGAAGATTTGCCGGTTGTAGCGATTGCGAGGAAGCCTAACGGCTCGCTTCGCGCAGCAGAATATCGACCTCCGCCCGCGTGTCCCATGCGGGCGGAACTTGCCCCGGCTTCGATTCTCGCTTGAGCCACATCTCCGCTTTCTCGCGCCAGAGTTTCGCATCGGCGGGGTGGCCTAACCGGTTTTGCACGAGGCTAAAAATCAGCCACGCCGTCGGTCGCTCGACCTTGCTCTCGCAGATCGCTTTCAACTTCGTGGCGGCTTCCTCGAAGCGGCCCGCCCGCAGCAAACTGGCACCGAGAACCGTCGTTGCGAAGTCGCCCGCATTCGTACCGACTTCGGCGAGTACGAGCACCTGTTGCGGGTCGATACTGCTTTCCGGAGAGAGCGAACAGGCCCACGCCACGCGATGCGCTTCGTTGGCTTCGTGCGTTCCCCGATAGAACTCGGCGAGGTCGCGGCAGGCTTTCTGGTAGCCCTCGCGGTCGTTGGCATGCAGGCGAACGAGCGGCAACAAGCCCACTGCCGATGTCAGGTCGGCACGCAGTTGCATTGCTTTGCTGAGGTGCGCTGCAGAGCCGTCCCAATCGCCGAGTTGCCCGAGGGCCACGCCGGCTTGATACCAATTATCGGGCGAATCCGGTTGCAGCAAGATCGCCTTCGCGGCTTCGTTTGCGGAACCCTGCCAGTCGCGCAGTTGCGCCGAAGCCGCGGCTTTGCGACGGCGATACTCGGGCTGTTCCGGACTCTCCGCGATGAGTCGATCGAGGTGCCACGCTGCGGCGAACCAACGCCCGTTCTTCTCGCTGACATCGGCCTGTCGCAGCCACCATTTCCCAACGACCGAACGATCCGTTGTGGCGACGACGGGGTACTTGCTTTTGAGCATCTTCCAATCGTCTTGGAACTGGCTCGGCTCGCTGGGGATCACGTCGCCCGCTTCACTCAAACGCTGGCCGGAAAGCATTCGCCCCGCCGCAAGCATCTCCTCGACCGACCACTTGGCGATGACGAGCGTCGATTCCCAATCGGCCCGTGCCAGGAACGGTGGCGTCACCGTTTCGCCAGTGGCCGCATCCCAGACACGCCCTTTTCCGTTCGGCAGTTCGGTGTAAAAGAGCTTGCCATTCGCGCTGAATTCCGTGCGGTGGACGGTGGCACCGAGGCGCACCGGTGGTACGAGTGGAGAGCCATTTGCGGTATCCCAAAGCCGCGCCGTGTTATCTTCGCTGGTGCTGGCGAGCGCGTTCCCTCTCGGGTTGAACGTGAGGCTGAGAACCCGACTGACGTGACGCCCCGTAGCGGGCCAGACCGGTTTACCCCGGTTGCCTTCCTTGAAAATATCCCACAGCATCACGTGGCCATCGAGGTCACCGGTGGCGATCGTCGTGCCATCGGGGCTGAACGCGGCCGTCACAATTGCGGCACCGGTACGAAGCGGTGGCGTCACCGGTTCGTGGTCGTTCGTGCGGCGAACGCGCACCGCTTGCCCGCCGCCATAAGTTAAGGACATCGTGCCTTCCGGACTCAAAATCGTGCGGATCTCATCGCGGTTCGCATTTTCGACGCGTGCCGCAACTCCGAGCGGCGGAATCGTCGACCCACTGAGTTCGCCGTGTGAAATCAGGTTCCACGTTCGCACCGCTCGGGTCTGATCGACGACGAGCAGTTCGTAACCGTTGGGGCTGAAATGCACGCCGAGCGGCGTCGAGTTGTGCCGCAGTGGCGGCGCGATCATCTCGCCGGTCGATGCGTCCCAAATGCGGATCGCGTTGTCGTCGCCGCCGCTGGCGAACCAGCGACCATCGGGGCTGACGGCCAAAATTTGCACCGGGCCATCGTGCGCTTCGGGGCGGCCAATCGGCTGACCGGTCAGTGCGTCCCAAACCTTCGCGGTCGAATCGCTCGAACCGGTGATGATGCGCAAACCGTCGGCCGTGACGGCGATCGCGTTGATCGCCGCCGGGTGCCGCAGCGGCATCGCCAGTGTCGGCGTGCCTTTCGCGATATCCCAAATTGTCGCGGTGCCATCGGCGGACGCGGTCGCAATGCGATCCCCATTTGGGAAGAACGCGCACTGGTTCACGGTGCCCGCGTGCTTCAACGGTAACGTCAGTGGCTGGCCGGTAGTCATGTCGAAAACGCGCGCCGTCTGGTCTTTACTCGTGGCTGCAAATCGCTTGCCTGCAAGGTCGATTGCCAACGATGTGATGCGGTCGGTGAATGCGGCGGCAAACAGTTCCTTCCCGGTCTGGCTATCCCAACCTCGCACGCGCCCCGCGATGCAGCCCGTAA
>JANXNT010000137.1 GCA_025353985.1 Limnoglobus sp. | reverse complement strand
AGCAACTGATCGTCGTTGACGCGACCGGATTCGAGGAGCAGTTCGCTGAACTTCAGTTCGCTCGTCCGCATATCTTCGTAAACGGCTTCGACTTGGGCATCGTCGAGGAAGCCAAGGTCGATGAGCTTTTGCGCGAGTTGCTTGCTGTTCGCGTCCACGTGCAGGAAGCGATTCTTCGCGGGCAGCGGTTTCGGCGTCGGCTTCGCCGAGACAGGCGGCAACGCGGGTCGTACGCCAGGCACCGCCGGTTTCGCGGGCGCACCTGCAACGGCGGGCCGCGGTGGCACTTGGCCGGGAACCGCAGGTTTCGCACCCGTAACGGGTGGTGTGGCGGGCCGCGTCGGGACTTGCCCCGGAACTGCGGGCCGCGTGGGCGCACCGGCGACCGATGGCACGGCAGGCCGTGCGGGCACTTGGCCGGGAACCGCAGGCTTCGCACCGGTAACAGGCGGTGCAGCGGGGCGCGGTGTGCCCGTTCCGGGTACCGTCGGCTTCGGCGCGCCCGTCGATTGTGGCGGAACGGCGGGCCGTGGCGCGGGCGTTGCGGGTTTCGGCGCGCCGCTCACCGGTGGCGTTCCACCTGCGGGCTTCTTCGGGTCGTTCGGGGGTGTCGTTGACATCGGGTCCACTCTCAGTGTGAAGGAAGTTCGGGCCACTCGACCACCGTGGGGCACACAGTAGGAACGGCAAACCGAAGCAGTATGTTGGTCGCGAAGACGTTGACAACTCTGGCCCGGAACGTCCGCCGTTCCGGGCGATCACCGGAAGCGACTTAACGCTTGAACGGTGCCTTCTTCTTCTTGGGGCGTTCGTCCTCTTCCTCGTCGTCGTCATCATCGTCGTCATCATCGTCGTCTTCTTCATCTTCGAGCATCCCGCGTTCGGCGGCGGCGATCTTCGCGGCCAACTCTGCCGGGCGGGACGACTTCAGCAAGACTTCTTCCTTCTCGCAAAGGTCTTCTTTCCAGAGGCGGAACAGCGACTCGTCGAGCAGGAACATGCCGTTCTTACGGCCCGTTTGGATCGCCGAATCGATACGGTAGACCTTATTTTCGCGAATCAGGTTCTGGATCGCCGCCGTCACGACCATCATCTCGTACGCTGCGATCACGCCATCGGGCTTCTTCGGCAACAAAGCCTGGGAAAGCACGCCCATCAGTGCGGTCGAAAGTTGCGTACGAATCTGGTCTTGCTGGTCTTGCGGGAAGACGTCGATGATCCGGTTGACGGTACTCGCCGCACCCGAGGTGTGGAGCGTACCGAACACGACGTGGCCGGTTTCGGCAGCCTCGATCGCGGCGTGAATCGTTTCCAAGTCGCGCATTTCACCGACCAGAATACAGTCGGGGTCCATCCGCAAGGCGCGTCGCAGACCTTCTTTAAAGTCCGGGACATCGACGCCGATCTCCCGCTGGTTCATCGTGCATTTTTTGTGCTTATGGTGATACTCGATCGGGTCTTCCAGCGTGATGATATGGCCTTGCTCCCGGTTGTTGATCGCATCGACCATCCCGGCCAGTGTCGTGCTTTTGCCCGAGCCCGTGCCACCGGTGACCAGGATCAAACCGCGCGG
>JANXNT010000088.1 GCA_025353985.1 Limnoglobus sp. | reverse complement strand
CAGCACCGTCGAATCGCTGGTGCCAACGGCCAACTGCATGCTATCGGGGCTGAAACAAAGGCTTTGGCCTTGTGATTCAAGTGCGATTTCGCGACGCACGTGGCCCGAGGCCCACTCGATGATGCGGACGAAATACCGATTAGGACTTTTATCATCGTCGATCGAACCCGCAATTGCGAGCAGGCGACCATTCGGGCTGAAACATGTCAGGTTTGGTATGCCCTCGAATGGGATCTTGCGTAGGAATTTCGCAGTCGGAATATCCCACACCGCCAACGATTCGGGCTTGTGAAATACCAATGCGGAACGGTTGTCACTCGCTGCGATTACGATGTTGCCGTGCGCCATATCTGTTGCGACGGCACTTTGGCCGATCACGGTCTTCGTCCGCAGATCAAATGCGAAGAATTCCAACTGACTGGCCCCGCCGTTCGGATCTTCTTTGCGTACCAGACTGGCGATCATCGTTCCATCGGGAGTGATGGCGTTACAGACCTGATCGATCCGAACGACCGACTTTTCATCTTGGGGGTACGTGTATTCGAAGATCGATTCCGCAGTCGCCGCGTCCCACACATGGATCGAATACCGATCCGGGCAGGGTGCAGTCGTTGAATTAGCGACGAATCGCTTGCCACCGGCCGAGATTTCGAATCGACCGTCGATTGCATCGCCGTTCGTCGCATACAGTGTGTGCTGCTCCTCGCCGGTTTTCAAATTTACCAACGCCAACCCGCCACCGTTCGGCACGTAGAACGATTCGCGATCCGCAGTGAGTTCGGCGCTGAGAGTCGACCATTTCGATAGCAATCCATTTTCCCACGACTTTGTCGGCAGTCGCACCGGCCATCGGTTGGTTGCGTTCGGGTAGTTGCTATAGCTGGCGAGTTCTTTGCCGGTTTTGGCATCCCAACGCACGAACTTGTTGTCGTTACTGGTCGTCAGAATTTCCTTGCCGCCATTCGCATATGCGATCCGACTCACAGTGCTGTAATGGCCCTCTTGGGATGTCAGCGTTTTGCCGGGAATCGTCCAAAGTTGCAGTGTGGAATCGAATTTAGCGAAGGCCACGGCGGGTCCATCGGCGGGGAAAGCGATGGTTTCTACGCCAGCAGTGACATGCGCCGCCCCGGAACCGAGACGTCGCCCGGTTGCGGTTTCCCAAACCTGAACGTGCCCATCTTTCGAAGCGGTGGCTAGTTTTTTGCCGTCTGCCGAAAGGAATAAATCCGGCTCTCTGCCACTTTGCGTGACGAATCGTCGCAACGATTTTCCCGTGGCGATGTCCCACTCTTCGACGGGTGTATTTTCCCCAGCCGTATACACACGTTTGCCATCAATGGAAAATTGCACACCTGTGATGTGACTTGAAGTCGTTTTAATTCTGGCGATTTCTTTTTTTTCGTCTACATCCCAGATCTGTACAACGCATGCAGAATCTTCGACTTTCTCTTTACGCGAATCCTGATGGCCGCAGGTCGCGAGTCGCTTGCCATCGCTCGACAAGATCGATCGAACACTACTCGTTTGCAGGACGTCGAACTCGACGATTTTGTCGCCGTTGCGCGTGTCACGTACACGCACTTTGCTCGTTTCGCGGTTGTTTTGCTGCTCTTCTAAGGCGTAAGCAAATCGTTCGGCTTTGCCGTCGGTCTCGTACGTTTCTTTAACTAGATTTCGATTTCCGACAGCTAAGTAAGTCCACAATGTTTCGCCGGAATGCGGATTGACAACCCTCATCCGATTGTCGCAGAAAATAATCAGCCGTTGCCCGTCTGGCATGATCCGAAACATGTAGGCGTACTGGCTCAGCTTTTCCTTCAATTTGACAGTGTGAGTTTGCTTGCCGGTTTCCACGCTGAAATACCGCAGTATATTCGGCGACTCATACTGCAAAATCGAGCGGCCATCGGGAGTGATCGTCGAAGGCGTCCTGCCTTCCGGCTGACGAAATTTCGTCGAACCCAGACGCAGGATCGCGCCAGCGGGAAGTGCATCGTCGGAACTCGCGGTGCCGATGCTAGCCGCGAACGCGACGCAAACCATCAGCACGCGTATCCCGTTCATGGCGACTTTCGATAGGGATCGGATCGATTCGGCAACGCCTACCGTTCGTTCACTTTCACGATCTCGACGGCGGGTTTGGCCATCAGTACGCGGATCAGTGGCAACACGGGTGCGAGTGACTTTTCGTTATCCCACGATGTGTCGGTGATCTTGATGTGCCCCGGCCCGATGGAGCCTTGGCCGCGGGTGCCGTCGAGCGCGAGCCACTGGCCCTCGGCGTAGACTTCGTACCACATATGGTAGGCCAGGAACGCCTTGCCGCTGCGGTCCGTGGCGTACACCAGACCGTACACGGTGCGGCTCGAGATGCCGAGCGCCCGGCACATGCCCGCCGCCAACACGCCGAACTCGGTGCAGTCGCCGTTTAGCGTTTTTGCGACTTCGCTCGCGCTGGCTTGAGCCTGCGAAAACTCGACGCCACGCATGTTTTTGAACACCCACGTTTCCACGGCTTTCGCTTGCTGCCAAGGCGTTGCCCCCGCCGGCAGTCCCGCCACGGCGGCTTTGGCGTGGGCCTTCACGCGGTCGTCTTGCCAGTCGATGAAGAAGCTATGCGAGAGATATTCCGGGCCGGGAATTTTCTCCGCCACCGGGAGTTTCTGGATGCCGCGAATCGCGCTCACTTGCAGGTCGAATGTCTTCTTCGCCTTGTCGATGTTCTGGATAATCTGCCGGCCATCTTGCGGGATCGCCGACTCCGGATCGGCTTCGGATTCCATCGTGATGCGATACACCGCCGACGCCGCTTCGTGCAAATTCGGCACCGGGCGAGCGAGCACGATCGACTGCGCATCGAAGATTTCGACGAGTTTCGTGGCGGGCCGCAACGCGACGTCTTTCGTCGTCCGCATGTACGTGATGCGTCCGCCGAGCGCGGCCATGTCTTGATCCATGCGCACCATCTGGAACGTATCCGGGTCGCACCAGATCGTACCGGGCGGCATCTTGAATACGACGCGCCCCTGCTTGTCTTTGAGTTCTTGCATAACCGCTTCGAGGCGGAGAAGTTTGCGCGGTTTTTCGCCTTGAATGAGTGCGACCGTTTCGATCGCTTTCGCGGTGACCGTGGTCTTGATCGCCTGGTTCAATCGTCCTTCGTAGACCGAATATTCGAACGACTCGCCGGGCTTCGGCTTGCGGTCCGCGAACAGCGTGGCTTCCTTGGCGACACCGAGAACGCCTTCGGGCCACGGCACGCTTTCGGCTGCTGCCGCCGCGCCTTCGCCTTTCACGATAAGCGTACGGCCATCGACTTTCCCCGTGATCGACAGCGTCTGATTTTTGCCGACTTCGTAGCGCATCCGCACCGTCAGTACGGTACCTTCGATCGTCTCCATCGTCGCATCTTCGGTCCATTGTTCGACGGGCTGCCCGAACCGCGACACGTTCATGCGGAACATCTTCGTGGCATACACGTACTTCTTGCCATCGTGTTCGTGTTCGCGAACGATCACGTGAAAGTAGCCGATTTTCAGTCCCTTCAGGTACGCCACGTCCCACGTTTCGAGAATGACTTTGCCCTTTTCCGCATCGCCCTTCGCGTTCGCAGCGGGCTTCGGTGCGGTGCCGTCGGGGACTGGTTTCGGGTCCGATATGGGCACGGGGTTGAGGTTCGCACCGGTGGCGGGCTTGACCGGTTTGGAACCTTTGCCGTTATCCGAATCGAGTTGGCGGGGCGTTGGCATTGTGACGGCGGGCGCGCCGTAGCGGAGCGGGCGAATGACGAGGAAGCCGTCTTTGTCCGGGATCACTTCCGGGGCAGATTTGGCGTTACCGTTCTTGGGCCGGATGACGATCTTGCCATCGGTCGGTTCTTCCGCACTCGCGATGAGGCAAGTGGCAAAGGCGAAAATCGCGAGCAGGCCGTTCATACGCATCGTTTGTCCCTCTGCAGCTTCCATTCGTCGCTATCGGCAGAACGCATTTCGGGCATCACTCGTTGATCGATCGTTACCGATCATTATGATCGCGACGGATTCCATTTCAACCGCATTCGGAACGACCCACACGCGCCGTTTTACCCACACGACCAGAATCTTCAAAATTTCCGTGCGATTTCCTCATCGGGTCGCAATCGGTGGTCTAGAATTCGACGCGTCGGTCGACCGGAGATCGATTCGAAGGGTATGTTCTGGCTGGCCAAACGCAGCAACCGACACCCCACGATCCACCCCACCGACGGCTGCTCTTCCCAACGGGACTGGGATCCCGCAGTTGAGAGGTTTCTCCGTGAACGGTGACCGACTTTCCTCGCATTTGCAGCGTACGCAGTACGGTGATTTCACACTCACCGAGGCCGTCCGCCCTGCGCTCGATGTGCCCGTGCGACCGCGACAAGGTTACCGCATCCACATCTATCGGGACCGCGAACGCAAGTACCGCCTGCCGATGCTGACCGCTTCCGTTTCCGCAGAATTGTTGTTCGATACCTTCCTAACATTGCTCGAACCGCTCGGCGACACGCTCCACGTCGTCCTCGAAAGCAGTCACGGCCAGCACGGCGACGATCGCCGCGAGATTCGCCGCAACGGCATCGACGCGCCCGTGCTGCTCAGCCACTTTTGCGACTTCGAAGATCTCTTGCTCAACGATGGTTGCACGGGCGTCTCCGTGCTCAGTTCGAAGCGACCGATCGAAGTGCAATTCGACGAACACAAGCTATTCACAATCTACGCACCGAACCTTAAACCATTCCAGCGCGTGTTACGCTCGATAGGCATCCGCGAACGCAGGATTCTCCCGCTCATCACCGAAGCCGAACACCTCCACCATTCCACCGAAGCCCGCGCCGACGAATTCGACCAACTCGCCTGCCGATTAGGCATCGCCGACTTCGATCAAGTCCTAATGGACGACGAAATGGGGTATTGAAGCCGGCTTCCCGTTAGCCCGACGCGCTAGCGAGGGATGTTATCGTTTTAGTGGAGATGTGCATTTTGCAGGTTCCCCTCGCTGGCGCGTCGGGCTAACAATTCGATCCCGTCTGCCTGACACGCCGCGAAGTTTTCGTCGACACCGAAATCGATCACCCTTGTGGCCGCGGTTGGCCTTGTCCCTGGTACCGCAGGCGCTTTTGCGCGTCGACTTCGAGTGCGCCGAAGAGTTGTTCGTGGCGAGCGATGATCTGCCGCAACGAGTCCATGAGTCGCTTCGCGACGTACGGATTCAGCACGAGGCGATGGCTGAACTGGAGCGGTTCGGCGGTGTTGGGCGACTGCATGATGCCGGTGTGCAGGCCGATGTCGACGAGGATTTCTTCCATCGAACTACTCAGGCTCAGACGGAAGAAGTTCGCGTAGACCGCTTGCATCTTCGAGACGTCGATCGGGATCTGAATCGACGTCGGTTGAGCGCCCGCTGCGGTCAGTGGGACTTCCGGCATCTTGGCTTCGTCGGCCATAACAGCATCTCCAAGTGGGTACATTCGGTCGCGGTGGTATGGACCGCAGACAATAGGGTTGCGCAGTTCGCTTACTCAATCTATCCGTTGCATCGCGTGTGTGAAGGGGTTCGCACGATGTCAATTTCAACAATTCTTACGTAGTCGAAATCGTGAGACTTCGGGACGCGCGAAGTCACGGCGTTAGAAGTCTCACGACTTACGCTAAAAATTCTCCATCTTGGGACACGCCGCCACAAACAACACGAAATCCCGCACGGTGATGACCGGCTGCATCTTGCGAAGTATCTCCGTCGGTGGAAGTTGGCGATCCAACTCCGCAACCACCTCTATCATGGCGTCGTCCAGATCCTCGTCAATCATCCCGTAGATGCGACCGATGTCATCTGCGGGCCGAACTGGGAACGCGGCGACCACGCCGGAACACGATTTCTGGAACTTGGCGTAGACGGCTTCCAGTATCTCAGGTGGTATGTCGTCTGCGGCAAACGAAGAGTGGAACGTGTCGAAGTTCTCGCCGGGCCGGGAAGCCGCGATGCGGCGAATGCGAATCCGATCCCATACCATAAGCAACACAAAAAGGGCGACGAAACCAAGGACTGCATACACCCAGAATGGCACCATTGAACAGTCCCGCTTAGCCGTTACGCAGATGCCGACCGGTCGGCCAAGTCGCCAGCGAAATGTTCCACGCCCTCGTGATCAAATACCACCGGAATACCGCCCGGTCCAATGTATATAGCCACCCCGTCCCGTTGGACCAGTGCCCCTGGGTGGTCCACCTCGAACTGCCGGCCACTGTAGAGCACGACGGTGAACGGTCGAAACGGCGACCGGTCACGGAACGCTTGGAGGGTATGGTCGAAGTTGTCCGTCGTCATCGGTTGGTTTCAGTAGGGGGCGGATCGAGACCGAACAGCTGTTTATCTGAATCCGCTGATAGGATAATATCAACCTTCCGAACATCACTTCATGAATGTTCGTCCCCGTTTAGCCGCGCCGCGTAGTCTTCGGAGCGAAGCGCGGACTCGATGCATCGGATCGCCCGTGAGTTCACGCCCCGCGCTTTGCTACGCAAAGCCTTCGCGGCGCGGCGAAACGAATCCGGTTCACGCGATGTCGTTCGCTGCGGCATCGAATTCGTCGTCGAGCGAAGCACGACGAACCGGCGGGCGTCAGCCCCCTGAGTCTGCTTCATCGCATTATTCCACGTGCGGGGGCCGGGTGGTGAACGGCTGACTCACCGCCTCACCGCCCCACGTTTGATGTAGAGGGTAACAATTTCTTCAGCGCGTGCCTGCGACTCCGGCCCACCCCGCGGTAGCCAGGCAAACTCGCCGGTCAATACCTTCTCGATAACGTGAGGGCTGTAAACCAATTCGGCTCGCCAGTTGGCCAGGTAAGCCGCTGGCATGATGAGTGTAATGTATCGTCCACTCTTACGGTGCCGGCCGACAACTGTCACCTTCTCGCCGCCAGTGCCCCAGTAGAAATCGAACACATACACCTTGGCTCCGGGGGCAAAGTGCTTGGTACCGCGCCGGACCTCCACCTTGCCGGGGCCACACAACCGCTCGTTGAGGACATTGGCGACCACGCACCAGACTGGCCCAGTGGCACCCGCTGGGGGCTCGACCGTCACCGGCTCGCCCGAAGGCGTGGCATACGCTGGGGGCGCGACCTCCGACACCGGATTGCCCAAATGCGAGGAGTTGCCAAGCAGTCGCCGAAGCCAGCCACCGATGCCCATACGACCGCCCTTTATGCCGACGATTGTTGCACACTTCGATTCACTTGAAAATAGTAGTCGCGGCCTTTGCCCCGTAACTTTTGCTTACTGCGTATGCGTCTGGCAGAATCGCTTCCGCCGATGGGTCCAGACAACGGTAGAGCGTTTCTTGCCAGCCAATCCCGCCATACAACCGAATCATTGATGAGTCGAATGCCTGCGTAGTCTTCGGAGCGAAGCGCGGGATTGATGTATCGGATCGCAATGCGATTGTCACGTGAGTTCACGCCCCGCGCTTCGCTCCGCAAAGCGTTCGCGGCGCGGCGAAACGAATCCCGATTTGGCTTCACCCACACGATTTCGCAGAGTCAATAAGTTTGCGTTTAATTGACGTAAGTCGACTTTTGCACACTGTCACGGACGTACTCAAAAGTGCGCCGAAATGACCCAGACGTGCGCGCACATGACACAGAAAAGGCGCGCACGGTCGATTTTCGGTCGCATAGTGACCCAAAAAGGACGGTACTTCCGGCGAGTGCCAATCGACCGACCTTCGACACAACCTACGACATGAATGAGAGTTGCGGCAAAATTCCCCGAAACC
>JANXNT010000087.1 GCA_025353985.1 Limnoglobus sp. | reverse complement strand
CTCGTGCTGCCGATGTGGCTCGGCAGTGGCTCGCAACATTGCCCCGATCAGGGCGCGCTCGACAACCTGAAGATCGTCGTGCCGCTGGTGCCAGACGGTTATGACCCGTGGATGCTGACGCCTGCGACGTACGACAACTTGCGTGCGACGGGCGGGATGAAATCGGTGCCCGGCGGCATGGAAATCACGATCCCGAAATTCGACCTGACGGCCGCAATCGTGCTGACGAACGACCTGACGCCGGAAGGCATCGTCGTCCGTTGGCAAGACAACATCCGCAACGGTTCGGCTCGAAAAGCCGCACAAATGGCGAAGGAGCAAGCGGTCGAAATCTTCGACAAAGTGCGAACCGTCCACGAAGTTCTGGTACCGATCGCGCCCGATGTGCGCGGCGCGGACGATCTCTTCTCGCAGTCGCGGCAATCGATTCGCCGTGCGGAAAAGGCGATCGATAACGGCCAGCCCGACATCGCCTGGCGCGAGGCACGGGCCGCGCTTCGCCCGTTGCGCATCATCATGCGCGAGCACTGGAAAAACGCAACAGCATCGTTGACCGCACCAACCTCAAGCCCATTTGCCACCGGTTTCTACACCCTGCCGAAACACTGGGAACTCGCCCGCATTATTCAGAATGGTCAAGCGTTACCGAACGTGGTGCGGTCGGGTGGCTTCGAACTCAGCGAAGCGGCGCGGCCCGAGGGTGCGGCCGTGCAATCGGTTCCCGGCTGGGTGGCTCGCGAGAGCCACCTCGATGCGGTGACACCGACGGCAGCGATCGTGAACGTGACCGACGAAATTCGCGACAAACCACCACTTAAAGGCCCGCAACCGAACCTCGGCAAGCACTGCCTTAAGCTGCGTGTCATACCTGTGCAGGCGGTTGGCGATACGAAATTTCGCCCGCCCCAAGCTCTTGAGCGCGTGTCGGTAGTGGCCGAATCACCAGTGTTCGAAGTGCCGCCGAAATCGTGGGTACGCATCAGCTTCTGGGTGAAGGTGCCGTACGCAATCGGCGGCTCTGCCGATGGCGTGGTCGCGTTCGATTCCGTGGGTGGCGAACCCCTGGCCGTACGTATTAGTTCCACGGGGGGATGGAAGCAACATTACCTCTATCGCCAAGCCCCCGCCGACGGCAAAATCGCAATGACGTTCGCCCTCACCGGCTTCGGCGAAGCCTACTTCGACGACCTCAAAATCGAACCGATGACAACGGGCAGCGAGTCGCTGATGCGGCGATAACGCACGATTAAAAGCGGCGACGATCGAATCGCTGAAAAGCCAAAAGCCCAGGGACGGCCGTCCCTGGGCTTTTGGTTGCTTTCCTTGCGGCGATTCGGCATAATTCACTTCCACCCTGCCGTTTCTCCGCGTTCTGAGGATCCTCTCTCATGCGATTTCTGTTTGCTCTTACGATTGTGGCCATTGCGGCCAGTGCGGTTATGGCGAAAGATATCAGTTGGCAAAAGACCGTGCTCGACCGCAAGTTCCGCTCCGAAGGCGTGGCCGTCGGCGATGTGAACAAGGACGGCAAAAAAGATGTCATGAACGGGGAATATTGGTACGAAGCCCCCGACTGGACGCCGCACGAAATGCAGCCACCCGTCGACCACAAAGACGGCCTGAGCAACTATAGTCGCGTATTCGCCTGCTGGGCGGACGACCTGAATGCCGATGGCTTTCCGGATCTGATCGTCATCGATTTCCCCGGTGCGCCGTGCTACTGGCTGGAAAACCCCAAGGGCCAAAAGGGCCACTGGACGCGGCACACCATCTGGCACAGCGCCTGCAACGAAACGCCGCTCTATTCGGACCTCCTCGGTAACGGCAAACGCACTCTCATCATGGGCTATCAGCCGAAAGACGCGAAAACCGATGGCAATCTGGGTCTCATCGCGTACTTCACGCCGAATGCGAAAGACCCGAACGCCCTTTGGGACGCACATACTATCAGCGACCCGGCGAAACTCGGGGCACCGGGCAGCCAGCGTTTCAGCCACGGCCTCGGCGTCGGCGATCTCAATGGCGACGGCAAGAACGATGTGATATCCACCGGCGGCTGGTGGGAACAACCGAAGGAACTGAGCGCGGATAGCGTGTGGAAATTTCACCCCGCGAACCTCGGCGATGCGTGTGCCGACATGTTTGCTACCGACATCGATGGCGATGGCAAAGCCGATGTGCTGTGTACCTCCGCACACCGCTTCGGCATCTGGTTTTACAAACAAAAAGTCGACCCCAAGGGTGGCGAATCGACTTTCGAGAAAGTCGAATTGTTCGGTCGATTGACGTCCGAGACGCACGCCGCACACTATGTGGACATCGACGGCGATGGCTTGAAAGACCTCATCACCGGTAAGCGTTGGTGGTCGCACGGCCGCAGCGAACCGGGTTCGTCGTGGGATGCCCGCATCTATTGGCTGAAGGCCGTCAAAGAGAAAGATGGCTTCATCAACTTCGTGCCGACGCTCATCGACAGCGACTCCGGTATCGGCACGCAGTTCGAAGTGACCGACATCAACGGCGACGGCTTGCTCGACGTCATCACGTCGAACAAAAAGGGCGTCAACGTCATCTTGCAAGTGCGAAAGTAATGCCGGGAAACGCGCACGGTTCAAAACGTGGCCATTTCGGGTGGCAGTTTCTGATCGTAGTAGGCACATTCCATGTGCCGTTG
>JANXNT010000085.1 GCA_025353985.1 Limnoglobus sp. | reverse complement strand
TTTCGATGGCGAGGATTCCCATGTCGAAATGACACATCTGTGCCTTTGACACAACTGGTGAACCCGAACCGAGATGGCCCAGAAAACCCGTCAAGTGCAACTTCACGTCACTTGGGGGTTAGACGTTTCGTCGTACCCCTGGGCATACCTGCAAAAACAGCGCAACCCCTTGCTTGTGCATTTTGAAGTTGCGCGATTTGTGATCCGGGTACACGCTTTAACAATGTTCACTCTCGAAAAAGTGGCAAGCGGCACGGCGTAAGCGTGTCCGTGGAAGCCTCAGTGGGTACCACGGCACGCTTACGCCGTGCCGCTCGCCGGGCGCGGGTTTGTGCGCGAAACGCCTGCTTTTCAAGACACGCGACAATTTAGCGCAACTTCTTGCTTGCGCAGCGGGCTGGCACGAAAGAACATTCCGGCCGGCCCGCTGCGCAAACAATCGGTTCGGAATCGATAAACCCGGAATCTTGCGCCAACGCGGGGGTTCTGGTTGCGTTTCTACGGTATGAATGGACGGGTTCCCGCACGAGCCTTGGCAAGATTACTGGACGAACCCTGCCGTTTGGGGGTATATTTGCTATTGCCCGATGAACCCGGACCCCTCACCCCGCTGGCCTGCGTGTCCCAAGAACCGGACGACCGACCGACCGACGAAGAGTCCGAATGGATTCTGGCCGCACAAAATGGCGACCGCAGCGCGAGTGCGAAACTGGTCGAACGCTACTGGGACCGCCTCTATCGTTGGCTGTACCAACTGACGCGCGACCGACACCAGGCCGAAGATCTCGTGCAAGAATCGTTCATGAAGGCGCTCGCCGCCATCGGCTCGTTCCGCTCGGGAAGTAACTTCCGCGCGTGGTTGTTCCGAATCGGGCACAATAACTTCGTGAACCTGAAACGGTCCGAGAAACGCACGAAACACCCGCTGCCCGACGATGCAGCCGACCCCACGAGTTCCGGAACGTTCGACCGCGTCGCAGACCGCGAAGCCGTCGTGCTGGTGCAAGCGGCTGTGGATAATTTACCTGCTGATTTTCGTGCGGCGCTACTGTTACATACCCAAGAAGGACTTTCCTACCGCGAGATTGCGGCGATCGTTAAAACGACCGAAGAAACCGCCCGTTGGCGAGTGTTCAAAGCCCGGCAGAAGCTGATGAAAGTGCTTTCGCCCGACTTGATCCCGCCTGCCGCGAAATCGGAATAACCGAACCATGACATGCGAAGCCGTTCAAAACCGATTACTCGCACTGCCCGACCCCATGTCGGCAACGGGCGATGTCCGCGAACACTGCGAGCAGTGCGAACGCTGTGCGCCATTTGCCGCACGTGCCGTCGAACTCGATGCGGAAATCGCGGAAATCGTCGTACCCGCATATTCGCAAGAAGTGAAGGCGGCATTCCTCGCACGCATTACGATGGCTGGCCCCGTCATTCAAAGCGTGCCCACGCCGCTGTTCCGCTCGTCGGTTTCGCTGAAGGAACTACTGTCGCGAATCCCGCTACGCCCGCTGCTTGCGGTGGCTGCCGCGGTTGTGGTTTCGCTCGGTATCTGGTCGGTCGTTCCCACGAAAAAGCTGCCGGTGCCCGAACCCGAAGCGATGCGGCACGATCTCCTCAAAAAGGTCGTTCGCTATAACACCGACCTCGCTGCGCTGACCGGCCCGAAGGATAAAATCGCGAAGTTGTCCGAACTTGCGGTCGATTTACGCAACGAAACGCGGGCACTTTCGAAGGCCGCACAGAAAGACGAAATGGTATCGCTAGCGGGGATGTACGACAAAGTCGTGCAAGATGGCATCGTCGCGCAAGCCGGGTTGTGGAACCCGCTGACGACGACGCCCGGCGAACGCCAGGCTGTGCTGAACGCGGCAGCTTCCGAGCTGATTCAGACGGCAAACGAAGCGAATACGCTCGCCACCTCGGCTTCGATGCAAGTGCAACCGCAGTTGCTCCGCATCGCCAAAACCGCCCGCGATGGCCATACCCGACTGACCAAAATCGCCAACGGAGAGGGAAGCTAACCATGAAGCGGCTCTTCTTCGCCACGCTGTTGTTCGCCGCCTTCGCCGCACTCGCGTCGGGGCAGCCAACCACGCCCGGCCTGCTCGCTTCCGAGCAACTGAAACTGTTCAAGAGCAACCGCGAACTGCTCGAAGATCTCGTGTCCCGCAGCATAGACCTCGCGAACGCCAACGACCCGCTGACCCGCGCGAAGGCTTGCCAGAAAGCGACTTCCGACATCGGCCGCGCGATGGGTACGGCAGTGCGCGCCGACGATGCCGAGCGCGTCGCCGAACTCGGCGAGTACCTCACCGCACTGATGGATCAAGGTCTGACGCCAACGCTCACCGATGCTCGCCGCCAAACCCCCGTCGGCTCGCCCGGCGAGATCGAACTCGTGCAGTTTCACGAACGCGCATCTCTGGAAGCCGAGCAACTCGAACTGTCGATCCCCGCAATGGGCCGCATCGGCACCTCCGCCCGCGTCAAAGACGCCCGCGCGAAACTCCACATCGCCCGCGAAGCACTGGGCAAAGTCGGACGATAGCGACATGGACGAAACGCACATCGATCGCGCGCTGGCTTTGGCGGCGCGTGGCCTCGGTGCCGTCGAGCCGAACCCGATGGTGGGTGCGGTTGTGGCTGCGGCGGACGGGCGCGTGGTTGGCGAGGGCTGGCATCGCCGGTTTGGCGATATGCACGCGGAGGTGAATGCGTTTGCCGAAGCGGGCGAGCGGGCGCGGGGCGGCACGCTGTTCGTTTCGCTCGAACCGTGTTGTCATTTCGGGAAGACGCCACCGTGTACGACGGCGGTGATCGCCTCCGGTGTGCGGCGCGTCGTGGTGGCGATGCTCGACCCGTTTCCGCAGGTGGCGGGCGGCGGCGTGGCGATCTTGCGCGAGGCGGGGATCGAAGTCGTGGTGGGCATTCGCGAAGCCGAGGCGAAGGCGTTGAACGCGCCATTTCTCAAACGAATCGCGACGGGGATGCCGTGGGTTCACCTCAAATGGGCGATGTCGCTCGATGGCAAAATCGCGACGCGAACTGGCGATTCGCAGTGGATTAGCGGGGTCGAATCGCGTGCGGTGGTTCACGAACTGCGCGGGCGAATGGATGCGATTCTCGTCGGTCGCGGCACCGTTGTCGCCGACAATCCGCTGCTGACGGCACGCCCCGCTGGCCCACGGATGGCTACGCGCATCATCATTAGCAAATCGGGCGAACTGCCAGCGGCATGTCAGTTGCGCACCACGGCACGTGAAATTCCCACACTGATTTTTACTGAGAATGCAGCGATATTACGCGACTGGAAGGACGATGGCTGCGAGATTATCGAAATGCCGATGTCGCTCGAAGCGATTTTACGCGAACTGGGCCGGCGCGGAATGACGAACGTGCTCGTGGAAGGCGGGGCGGGTTTGCTCGGTTCGTTTCTCGATGCGGGCATCGGCGACGAAGTTCACGCGTTCATCGCGCCGATGCTCATCGGCGGCCTCGGCGCACCATCGCCGATTCAGGGGGCGGGGATTGCGAATCTCGCGAACGCACGGCAACTCGTGCGAATGCAAACGCGATCGTGTGGGCCAGACACATACATCCAGGCCCGGTTTGAGAAGAGAAGTTAACCACATCCTTCACCCTTCATCCTTCATCCTTTACTGTGCCGGGTAAGCTTGCTTGTACCATTCGATTGCGGCGTGGATGCCTTCCTCGAAGCCGATGGCGGGGGAGTAGCCGAGGACGGTGCGGGCTTTCGCGATGCTGAAATCGAGATTCAGACCGGCGAACTTTACCGTCGATTGCGTGATGCGTGGCGGGTTCGGTTTGTTCTTTTTTCGGAAGACGCGCTCGCGCCAATTTGCCGTCCACCAGGCCACGAACAACGGCACCGAGCCGCGCGGTCGTGGCAGATTCAACCCGTCCGCCACGGCTTCGAAGAACTGCCGTTTCGAGACGAGTAGGCCATCGTTAATGTTGAACACTTCGCCCACGGCACGCGGGTTATCGATGCTTAGGAAAATCGCGTCGACGATGTTCTCGACGTACGTCGTGTTCAACGCATATCGGCCCTTTGCCACGTAAATGACGGTTCGCTCGCGCAGTCGTTCGATCATTCGCGGCAACAGCGTCCGGTCGCGCGGACCGTAGATGAACCCCGGCCGCAAGATCGTCACAGGCACCGCGAAATCGCGAACGTATGCGAGCGCGACCTTCTCGGCTTCGACCTTCGTTTGCGTGTAGCCATCGATGTGGTTGAGCGGCAACGGCTCGGTTTCATCGGTACCGTAATGGTGCCGGGCCGCATAGACGCCCGAACTCGACACGTGTACGAAACGCTGGAGCGGTTTTCCCTTTACGGCCTCAAGTAAGATGCGAACGCCTTCGACGTTCACTTTGCGATACTCTTCGACCGGCCCCCAGTCGCCGACCTTCGCGGCCGAGTTGACGACGACATCGACACCATCGGTGGCGCGGCGAATCGCATCGACATCGTTGAGGTCGCCGAGGATGATCTCGGCCCCGATTTTTTCGAGGAACGTCCGGTCTGCCGTGGGGCGAACGAGCGCGCGAACCTTGGCCCCCCGCGCAATGGCACGTTCGGCCACGTGGCTGCCAACGAACCCCGTGGCACCAGTAATGAAGTAGGTAGTCATGCTTAGCGTTGTCCGATTCGGGTGGCCTTTCGGCAACCCTGGCATCGATCTTGACACCATTTCTACGGCTCGGTATTCGGCTGCAACGTACGCATGGATTGCGTGGCTGGGGAAATGTAGGGGGATCGTCGATGACCGTTCGCCGTCCAACTGTCTCGGGCTTAATCGCCTTGGCTTTTGTCTTGTTATTTAGCGTTGGACACCAAAATCTTTCGGCGGGCGAGTCCCCCGTTGGCAAGGTCATCGCCGATGTGGTCACCGTGAATAACCGCGTGCGCACCAAGGAACTCATCCTCAGCCAGATGCAAACGCGGCCCGGGAAAACTTACGACGATGCCACGATGCAAGAAGACGTACGCAAGCTGATTGCGTCGAAATGGTTCGCCCCTGGCGGCGTGAAAATTGAGACGGCGATCTCCACCGAAGGCCGCGTGACGGTTTACGTGCAAGTCGTCGAATTGAACAACGTGGTGCTCGAAGTGCAGTTTGTCGGTGCCCAACACATGAGTGCGGACGAAATGCTACGCCTGAGTGGCATTCGCAAAGGCAGCCCGCTCAACCCCGCGTTCAACGAAGCGGCCGCGCAGATCATTCAAAATAAATATCGCGAAGATGGCCGTTACCATGCCACCGTCAACGTCAGCGAAGGCATGAAGCTCACCGATACTCGCGTGATCTTTAGCATCGTCGAAGGGCCGGTCGTTCGCATCTCGAAAGTGTCGTTTCGCGGGTATCAGGCCGCATCGGGCGGGCGTCTCAAAACGCAAACGTCGCTGTCCGCGCCGCTCTCCGGGTTGCTGCGATTTATGAACGATAAGTACAACCCACAGCAGATCGAAGAAGACAAGAAAAAGATCGTGAATTACTACCTGAAACTCGGCCACCTCGAAGCCCGAGTGCAAGAAGAAGTCATCCCGTCCCGCGATCTCAGCAACGTCGAAGTCGTTTACCACGTCGATGAAGGCCCCGTTTACACGGTGCGCGAAGTGCGGCTCGAAGGCGGGAAACTCTTCCCCGTCGAGCGGTTGCGCAACCTCATCGAACTCAAGGAAAATGGCCAGTATGATCGCGATACGATTCTCGGTGACACGGCGCGGCTGAAGAATTTCTACGGCTATCGCGGTTACATGGCGGGCATCGAAGATCAATGGATCGCCGTCACGGGTAAGCCCGGTTTCGTCGATGTCGTTTACACGATTTACGAACCGGGCCGTCGCAACGCCGACGCACCCGGCGAGCCGGTTCGCCGCGTCTCGAACCAAGTGCCCGCCGACTCCGGTGCCACCGGGCGAGAACCCGATCGCGTCGGGCGGATCATCATCAACGGCAACACCGTCACGCGCCAGGACGTGATTCTGAACGAGCTACGCATGGCCGGGCTGAATTCCGGGCAGATATTGCAATACCCGTCGATCGAAGTCGCGCGGCTCAACCTGTTTCGCCGCGGCATCTTCGATTCGGACAATCCGCCGTCGGTCGAAATCCGCCAGAACGAATTCGACAGCATCTACAAGGACATCATCGTTACCGTTAACGAAACCCGCACGGGGCAGTTCTTGCTCGGGGCGGGGTTCAACTCGAACTCGGGCATCAACGGCAATATCGCGATCAACGAGCGAAACTTCGACATCCTTCGCGTCCCAACGAGCCTCGACGACTTCGTAAACGGTCGCGCGTTTCGTGGCGGCGGGCAAGAGTTGAAGCTCGAAGCCCAACCGGGAAATATCTTCCAGCGCTACTCGGCCACTTTACGCGAACCGTACTTGCTCAATAGCAATTTTGGCTTAACGAACAGCGCGTATTACTTCAACCGCTCGTTCCTCGAATACAACGAAGATCGCATCGGTGCGCGGGTGACGCTCGACCGTCGGCTCGATTCGATTTGGCGGGCGTCGTTGGCGGCACGCATCGAAGGCGTGAACGTGAAAAACGTACCGGCCTTTTCCCCCGAGTCGATTCGCCGCGATGCCGGTCAATCGACGGTATTCGGCCTGCGTGGCGGCGTCAGCCGCGATACCCGCGATAGTTACTTGTTCCCGAGCAGCGGTAGCATTTTCGACATTGGCTACGAGCAAGTGCTCGGCGATTACACCTTCCCGATTGGTACTGCCGAGTTCACGAAGTTCTTCTCCTCGGACATGCTGCAACGCAAAGACGGTAGCGGTAAACACGTGCTCGCAGTCCGCAGCCAGCTATCGGTAACGTCGGATGCACCGGTGTTCGAACGCTTCTTCGCGGGTGGCTTCCGCAGTATGCGGGGCTTCACATTCCGCGGCGTCGGCCCGACCGAGAACGGCTTGCACACCGGCGGTAACTTCGCGCTCTTGAACACGGTCGAATACCAGATCCCGCTTAACGCCAAGGATTCGCTATTCTTCGTGACGTTCCTGGACCACGGCACCGTCGAACGCACCGTGGCCATCAAAGACTACCGCGTCTCGGCTGGCTTCGGCTTCCGCGTAAAGATCCCCGCACTCGGCCCCGTACCGGTGGCGTTCGACTTCGCGTTCCCGCTCAACAAAACCCCCGGCGACAACACGCAAGTGTTCGCGTTCTACGTGGGCCTGTTCGGCGGCCAGTAACGGGGAGTGTAAGTTCGCCGGTGTGTTGGAAATGAAGCAGTTTTGCGAAAACACCGGCGGACTTACGTCGCGCCGTTCGCCGGTCGAAAAGGATCAAACGTGGCTGGGCAAGGTAAAACGTAGGTGGCGTAGTAGCCGTCGCGCCGCTCTCACGAACGTTGCCGATTGCAAAAGGACACGCCTCATTTCATGATCTCGCGCATCAATTCGCCCGGGGTCGTTGGCAAGCAACGGCCTTCTGCAAACTCCTGGCGAGATTCTTGGATCTCCGCGACGAGACGCAGGCGAGACGCTTGAGCCAGGCGGCGGTGCAAGATACCAATCAACTCTTCCTGCTCATCGTGGGACAAATGATCCGCCGCTTCCAAAACCTCGCCAAATTGTAATGTCTGCGCCATGAGATCGCTCCCCCTTTTTGTGCGATACCGTTGTGAATATCGTACCGAAGCTCGCGATTCGAGGGAAGGGAGGCCGGCACAGTCGCACCGGCCATTCGCATGACTTACGTCGACTCGGTTACCGCTTTTTCGTCATTTTCGAGTGACTTTGCGCCGAGTAGCCAGAGGATGCCGCCGACGACGATGAACGCCGTCATGATCGCGAATGCGGTTTGCAAGTCCGCAAGGTCCGCAACGGCACCGATCAGCGTTGGCGAAATCGCGTCGCCGAGCAAGTGGATGACGAGGATGTTGATCGCGAAGGCCGTGGCACGTTCATCGGATTTGGTGACGTTTGCCAGAATCGTGAACGCAGGCCCCGTGTGCAAAAACAGCCCGAACACGCAGAGGAAAATGCACAGCCAGCCCCACGGTAGCGGAGCGTAGAGCAGGCCGAGGTAACTCGGGATCGCGAAAAACGCACCCGCAGCGATGACGAGGAAATACGCCCCACGAACGCGAGGCCGCAGCCATTCGCCCAATATCGCGCCAACGGCCGTAGCAGAAATACCACCGAGAACGATCATCGCGCCGAGGATGATCGTGAGATCGTCCGCCTTCGGAGAATCGGCGGTCGTGGCCAGAGTGTAGATCGCTTTCGCATGTTCGATCGATTCCGCTTCGCTGAGGCGGGTCGCGATTTCCTTACGCAGTTCGGTGTAAGTTCGCGTGTTACCATCGGCGAGCGGTCGCAACATCTCTGCCACCAGCATCGGTACGTCACCGCCGTTCGGCTTGGTTTCGGATAGCTTCGCAATCACCTCGGCCGTCATCGCGAATTTCGCTTCGCGCTGGAACAAGTACACCGGTGCCCATGCCGCAACGCCACCGATGACGAAGGTGATCGCCGTCATGCCCGCACAGCAAAACACGAACGAGCGATTTTTCTTTAACCCGGCGAGTACGGCTTTGTAGCTAGGGCCATTCGTGCCACCGGTTCGCGGTGGGCGCGGCGATTCCTTTTGCAAGAAGCAGAACAAACCGAGGAACAGCCCGGAGAAGGTGAACAGGAACGCGGGCCGCCAGTCATCGAATGCGCCGGAGAGTTTTGCCCCGATGAGGAAGCCGAGTGCACTGCCGACGGGGATCGCCATGTTGAAGAGTGCCATCACCTTTCCGCGTTTGCTATCCGGGTACATGTCGGCGAGCATCGCGGCCGCCACCGGCCCGTACGCACCTTCGCCGACGCCGACGAGACAGCGCGTGAACAGCAGCATCGCGTAGCCTTGGGCCAACCCCGATGCGCCACTAGCAATGCTCCAGAGCGTGACACCGACGCCGAGGATGATCCAACGACGGGCGCGTCGGCCATCGAGCCAACCGAAGATCGGCGAGCAGACCATGTACGCGGCCATGAAGGCGCTGGTGAGCAGGCCGACCTTGAGTTGCGCGTTGGGGTCGCCGGGGGCGAACAGCGTGCCATCGAGTTGCATTCGCGGCAACACCGCAGACAATACCTGCCGGTCGATATAGTTGAAGAGATTGATCGCGATGAGCAGGGCCAGATAGCGATTCGCGTTCGGCACCGCCACACCGCCCGGCGGCCAACCGTGTGTCGTCGAACTCGCAGTGTGTGCCGCCATCGCCGCCTCCCATCGCCTGTGGCTTTCCGTTAAGATGAACGCTAGCGTACGATAATTGCAAATGAATGTCGATAACGGAACGCATACTTACGCAGGTTCGCGAAATGTCACCCGACGAGCTTCAACAGCGGTTTACCGACGAGATCGAAAAGCGTGCCGTCGACGATAAATACATCGACGGCAACGAGGAACGCGAACTGCTACAGATCGCGCTCCAGCACGGTTTCCCCACCGATTGGGCGCGCAATTTCCTCGTCGAAGTCTGTCGCACACGCGGTTACGCCATTGAGGCCGCCGTGGTGCAACTCGTGCGGGAACGCCTGCGTTTAGCAACATTGTCCGATGGCCGCATCGATTGGCGCGGGTTCAAAAGCGTAGTGGCCGAAGCGAAACGCGCCGTTGCCGGGACGAGCAAAACCGAGAGCGAAATCCGCAAGCTCGTCGTAACAACGATGGAAGACACCGGCTTTAACCGCGTGAAGATCGGCTGGCTCGGCAACTGGTACCGCAAGCTGAAACGCGACGTGGGCGCGTGATTGCAATCCCACAGGCTTTCTGATGTCGCTAGGTTTTGCGTCGCGTCTCACAGACTCGCCACGACTCACTCGCTAGCCCTTCGGGCTAACAATTCCCGTTAGCCCGAATCGCTAGCGAGGGAGTACAACGTTGTGGAGGACCGCGTCGCCAGGAATGAACGAAAAGAGGGCACCCATATGGGTGCCCTCTTGTTAATGCTTGATAATATCCAATCAATCTTTCGGGTCCATGTCGAGGGCTTTCGCGATCTCGCGAACGAGGCCACCGGTTGGCTTCGAGCCTTGGTGATAGCCCCACATGCCCTTTAGCAAATCGAACGACATGATCCCGCCGAGGAACGTAAGCAACAAGCACGGCAGCAGCACGATCGCCGGGAGCGGACCCCACTTGGATGGCGGGGCATAGCCACGGGTCGGCATGGTGTCTTCGTCGTCTTCGTCTTGCGTGCGACGGCTGACGCCACGGAGCGCCCCGCTGGCCGAATCGCCGGTATCGAGTTCGTCGCTACCGAGTTCGACATCGTCGTCGTCGCTCGGTTTCTTTTTCTTCTTGCGTGCAGCGGCGGCTGCGGCCGCTGCGCCAACTCCGACGGCGGCACCGGCGAGGCCACGCCCGCGGCCCTTCTTTGGCGTTTCCAATTCGGGTTCGTCGTCGAGCAATACGACTTGGCTCGCGCTGTCGTCGTCACCTTCGATGTCGGATTCGTCGAGTGCCAAGTCGAAGTCCGAGTTTTCCAGATCGGTATCCGACGACTCGACCGCAACGACTTCCGAGCCAGAATCGGCATCGTCGGCGATGACGGGAAGTTCGAAGTCGGTCTCGAAAATGTCGCCTTTGTCGTGCTCGTCGGAAGGATCTTGCAGCGAGTGAACGAGGCTATCGGTGACGCCCGAATTGTCATCGAGCGTCAGTTCGAATTCGCTGTCGGAGTCGGCCGATTGCTGGAGAGGAACCTTGACGCTCTTCGGGCCGGCCAGCTTACGCGACGATGGCGTTTCGGGTTCGGGATCGAGCGATAACTCGAAGTCGTCCGAATCGTCGTCGTCGGTTTTCTCCAGTGACACGCCACTGTCGGCGGGCTTGCCGAGGTTGATGCCGCTCTGGCCTTTACGCCCGGGTGCGGCGCGTTCGGCCGAGCCACCCAGGTCGATTTCTTCGCTAGCATCGTCGTTGAGTTGCAATTCGAACGAATCGCTATCGGCATCGAGGCTCAGTTCGAATTCGCTACTGCTGTCGCCGCCCATGAGGTCGTTGGAAGCGGGCGGGCCGGGGATCTTGGTCGACGACGCAGGCCCCGATAGATTCGGGCCGGACTTGGGCACGCCGAGGCGTGCGCCACTGCCACCCGAACGTAGAATCGCACTACTGCCCGGCCCGCTCAAATCGAGCGAAATTTCCTCGGTCAGCATGTTCAGTTCGGAACTGTCTTCGTTATCGACCGCGCCAGTTCGTTCCAGGCGTACATCGCTATCCGAGCCAGATTTCGGCTTTTTGGACTTGCCCGAATCACCGGCGGCGACGGAGAATATATCGTCGCTCGAGCCGTCGAGTGGCGAAAGATCATCAGGGAGTAAAAATTCGTTTGACGACGTGGGAGCCGACCCCGGCTTACCGAGTTGCAAACCCGGATCGCTCGCTTCACCGAGGGAGCGGGCGAGTTCGTCGATGTCGGCGGCCCGGAACCGGAGCGTCGGGCCATCGCGAAACGAACGGATCGTTTTCCAGTCGGTTTTCAGGCGGCGTTTGAATTCTTCGACTGGCACGCCGAGTCGTTGAGCGGCTTCGTCGAGTGTGTACGTCTGCGCCATGTTAGCCTCACATGCCGAGCATGGATCGATTCGAGGTGTCGGGTATTTATGCCATACGTGATTGATTGTAAATGCTGGCGCACCGAACGCAAGTCAAGAACGTCGGATGGGGAGAGTTGCGGAACGTAGGAAAGTGATGCAGGCAAGGATCGTGCCGATTAGGGCGCGAACGAAATCGCAAATCGGTGACGTGTGCAAGCATCTACCGCAGTTCCACCGCGAACTCGAACACGTTTTCGCGACCCGCGATCACTTCGCGGTCGAGGCCGGATTTGTCGGGGCGATTGAGTTCCATTGGAAATGTGGACGTGTAACCGGCGTCGGCGGAGGCGGCTTCGGCAACGGCGACGCGGTACCACCCGGCGGGGAGGTACGCGGTGCCGGCGCTTTTCAGGCGGAATTCGCCGTTGTCGTCGAGCGTGGCGATGGCGGATTTACCCGGCGGGCCGCGCTCCGGGTGTGGCGTGAACGCGATGGTGCCCCCGGCGAGCGCACGGCCTTGGAAGAGCACGCGGCCGCGCACCGTCGACTGCGCCAGCGGTTCGGATTTCCCGCAACCGAGCAAACCGACGCACAAAATCAGTCCTGCGGCACGCCTTTTCACAGATCCCCCGCATATCGGTTGCATTCGTTCCATTCGTCATCGACACGCAACGGCGTCCAGACCATCCGCTTTCGCTTCGCACGCGATCCCATCACAAGCATGACCCGCAAACTCCGCACGAATCCCCCCGCTTATTCCCGTTGACGCGATTCGCACCTTCGGTTAGAACCCGCGTCCTTGATACCGGGACGGCACGGAACCGCCACCCCGGACGTTTTGGCGGAGTGTGGGGGACTGCACCGCCGCGAGTGGGAACCATGCAGAGGAGGCATTTCGTGAAGCGCGCTTACATTCTCTCGATCGTCGCGATCGGGTTGGCGATTTTCGCCGCAACGGGGTTGAACGCACAGACGCCTGCACCAGCACCTGCGGCCGCCGCAGTCGGTCGTGGCACTGCCGTGTTCAATGTCGCTCGCGTCATGAAGGACTACCAGAAATGGCAGTACTTCGCACAAGAGATGAACAAGGAACGCCAAGGTCGCGGGGCGGAACTCGCGAAACTTCGCAACGACATCATCGAGATGGAAACGAAGATCAAGAACGAACTCGTGGCCACGCAAAAGGCGACCTACGAGCAGACCTTCGTGAACATGCAGCGTCAATTCGAAGACAAAGAACGAAACATTCGCAAGGAGATCGACGACAAGTCGGCCGCCCACTTGCGTCAGTTGTTCGCCGAAATTCGCACGGTCGTCGAAGCCGTCGCGAAGACTAACGGCTTCGATTTGGTGATGTCCTACCCGGACGCACTCACCGAAGAAGAAATGCGTTCGCCGCTGTACTACGACTTGAAACTGCGTCCACCCGCCGCGATGCCGTTCTACGTTTCGCCGAACGTCGACCTGACTTCAGTCGTGGTCAAGACGCTGAATTCGAACTTCCCCGCACCGGGCAAGCTCGATGCCGCACCTGCCGCGTCCGCACCGATGGGTACCGCACCCGCGATCGTCCCAACAGGCGGCACGAAGTAACGTGAAATTGTTCGCCGAACGCTATCAACGAACGCTCGCTGGCCCCGTCGATGTGACGGGTGTCGGCATTGTGACCGGAGCGAAGGTTCGCGTCCGGTTTCGCCCTGCGTCCGTAGGCAATGGCGTCGTGTTCGTTCGTGGGGATCGTCCCGGTTCGCCGCGAATTCCCGCCCGCACGGCCGCCGTAACCGACACCCGTCGCCGCACGACGCTCGGTACGGATCGCGACGGCGTGACGCTCGTCGAGCACGTTCTCGCGGCACTGGCCGGGTTGCGAGTCGATAATTGCACGATTGAAATCGATGGTCCCGAACCGCCGGGCCTCGATGGCTCCGCATGGGGCTTCGTGCAGCCGCTACTGAATATGGGTTTCGTGCGGCAAGCCGGGCGACGCCCGATTCGGAGTGTCGCCCAGCCGGTGATACTCGAACGCGGCGGGTCGTGTTTGGCGATCTACCCCGCCACCGACTCGACCTTGCGGGTGAGTTACCATTTAGATTACGGTGCATTCTCGCCGATAGCGCCCTCGGTGGCCACGGTCGAGATTCGGCCGGAAACGTTCATCCACGAACTGGCGAACTGCCGAACATTCCTACTGGAATGCGAGGTCGACGAGATGAAGTCGCAGGGGATCGGGCGACACCTGACCCCGGCGGAGATTCTCGTATTCGGGCCGCGTGGGGTGAAGGACAATCGGCTGCGGTACGCCGACGAACCGGCGCGGCACAAGATCCTCGATTTGGTCGGCGATCTGGCGCTCTGTGGATTCGACCTTGCGGGGCACGTGGTGGCGTACCGATCCGGGCACGCCCTGAACGTGGAACTCGCGAAGTGTCTGGCGGGTCAGGAGGCCGACGCGACGGAACCCGTCGTGTTGCCGTTTCCCGCCATGCGAATTGCGGCATAATTTCATTCACGCCGACGCAGGATGCGACGGCACGACGGAAGGCTAGGGACGGCATGACTCCGCTTCGCATCGCAGTCGTTGGAGTCGGGCACCTCGGACAGCATCACGCCCGTATTCTGTCCACGTTGCCCGATGTCGAACTCGTCGGCGTCGTCGATTCGAATTACGAACAAGCCTGCACCGTGGCCGAACGCCTCGGCACGAAGCCATTCGCGGATATCGAACCGCTGTTCGGCCGAATCGATGCCGCTACCGTTGTCACGCCCACGCTTTACCACCACCCCGTCGCGTCGGCATTCCTCAAGGAAGGCATTCCTGTCCTTGTCGAGAAGCCCATTTGCCGAACGCTCGCCGAAGCCGACGATCTCATCCGCCTCGCCGCCGATGCGGGGGTGCCACTCCAAGTGGGGCATATCGAACGCTTCAACCCCGCGTTCGAAGATCTCGCTCGCCGACCGATTCGCCCGAAGTTCGTCGAAGCCGAACGGCACGGCCCGTTCACCGGTCGCAGCGTCGATATCGGTGCCGTTCTGGACTTGATGATTCACGATCTGGACCTGTTACTCGCGCTCGTGCGATCTCCGGTGAAGACTGTCGAAGCCGTTGGCGCGTCGGTATTCGGCGGCCACGAAGACATGGTCAACGCCCGGCTCGTTTTCGAGAGCGGCTGCGTCGCGCACGTTACCGCGAGCCGAATTACCCAACGCCCGAAGCGCCGGTTGCGAATCTGGGCACCCGAAGGATACGCGGGGATCGACTTCGTGACGCGGAAATTAGTGTTGGTGCAACAGAGCCAGGAAGTGCGGCAATACGGCCTGCGTGCGGACAAAATGGATGCCGCCGCACGTGCGAAACTCAAAGACGATGTCTTCGGGCGGCACCTGCAAGTGAAATACTCCGATGGCGACCGCAAAGCCGACCCGTTGACCGCCGAGTTGCGTCACTTCATCGATTGCGTGCGAACGGGCCGAACGCCGCGCGTGACGGGTGAAGACGGCCGCGACGCACTGGAACTCGCCGAACGCATCCTCGTCAGCCTGCGTAGCCATTCGTGGGAAGGCCACGCCGATGGCCCCGTCGGCCCGAACCGAATGCCGCGCCCCGCCGGCTGGCTCTTCGACGTGCCACGTGCGGAAGCGGCGTAAAAATCGCCGGAAAGTGACGGTACGCACTTTTCACCCACCCACCTTCCATAGACTCACTCCTGAATTTTCCGTCTCGATCTGCGCCGGAACCAAACCGGCCGTACAAAAAGATTGAAAACAGCCGCAAACCGCGAGTTTATTCGCATTCTGAACGAACTTTTATCTTCATTCTGAACGATCTAGCGTAAGTAATGAACGAATCGGGCCAAAAATTATGTCGTTCTGGCTTTTGTTCTTGCTTTCTACATATCGACCGACTAGAAGTGTACTAATCGCGTAGAGCCTCTTTCGCAAACTAAATATCTCTCGCGAACGACCAGGCTTCAGAAGCTTTGTCGTTCGCTCTTCGTTGTAATGGCTGCTCGCCAAGACAATAGATTCCGACAAGTTTGCGATTCCTTTCTTTACCGCGTGTTGTTGATACTGTTTTCTACCTTTATCTGTCCGAGGACTCGGATTATGCGAAGCTACGTACATCGCGGCACCAAAGCACCGCAATCCCAGCGTGGATTTACTCTCATCGAGCTTTTGGTGGTCATCGCCATCATTGCGATTCTCATCGGGCTGTTGTTGCCCGCCGTGCAGAAGGTCCGCGAAGCGGCGGCCCGCATGACGTGTACGAACAACATGAAGCAAATCGGCCTCGGCGTGCATAACTACGAGAGCACGTTTCTTAAGCTGCCCCCCAGTATGAACAATCGGGGCTTCACGACGTTGGTGCTGATTTTGCCCTACGTCGAGCAAAATGCCCGGTTCGAAATCTGGAAGCCAACCTTCACCGCACCGGGTGCGAGTTGGTGGGCATCGGCCGTTCTGCCCGTGTTCCCTGCCTACGGCGTCGCACCACCAGTCGGCACACCTTATGCGGCCGATGGTCAAATCAAAACCTACCTGTGTCCGTCTGCGGAAAGCCCACAAGCGGCGCTGAATACTCCTTCACGAGCACGATTCGGCGTTGGTGGCAAGCACTTTCCCACCGGCGGTGCATGGGGCACTTCAACTGCGCAAGTATTTAGCAGCTTGATTTTTTATCAGAGCGGCTTCTCTGGTGTCTCGCAATCGGGGAAAACAAATTACCTCGTCAACATCGGCTACGCCGATATCGACTCGAATGGTAACGACGCATACCTGGGACCATTCCAATATCGTGCGGCCCTCTCAATTGTTGGCATCACCGATGGGACGAGCAACACGATCGGCTTCATGGAAGCCAGTGGTGGCTATCAAGACTGGGGTACAGGCGACCCGGACAATGGTTGGAACGTGAATAACTACGGCCACGGTTACACCGCAAGCAATCTTTGGGTCTGCCCAAATACGTCTAACGGTAATTGTAACAATACTGCCCAAGGCCGTGGGCTAGGGCAAGGCATTCCGAGCAGCCCTCACACGGGTGGTCGAATCAACACCGTGTTTATGGACGGCTCGGTCCGAGCGATCAGCGGTTCGATTCCTTTTGGTACCTACGCGAGCATCGCGGGTGCCCAAGATGGTGACGTCGTGTCGTTCGATTGATCGATCGCAAACACTATCTCAGTCTCATTTTATCCGAGTGGATTCTACGTAATCCACTCACTTCCTCAGGAGTCACTCCATGCGTCGTGCTGTGTTTTGTTTGTTCTGTGCGTTCACCATCGCTTCGGTCGGTTGCAGTGATTCCGCGAAAACGAGCGACCCGAAGTCGGCTCCAGGTGGCAACTCCGATAAGCTTACGCCTGCTTCGATGGATTCTGGCGGGAAGCCAGGTAAAGCGGCGGAAGTTGGCGGTGCGAAATCGCAAAAAATGGCACCCGGTGGCGGCGCACCCTGATCGTTCGCGAGAATATCAACGAGCGGACACCATATCCCCGGTGTCCGCTCGTTTCGTTGACACGCTTCGAAACCGATAGAATCTAGTCATGAGCCATACGATTGACGAACTGACCACGCACTTTTTGCAAAACTGCATGGAGGCGGGCGAGAGCGAACAACTCGTCGTCGACCGACTCACGAAACGCTTGCACATTAGCCGCAATTCGAACCGCGATTACGAAGAAACGCTGTCGTTCGGAGATCGTCTCGCCGACCGTATTGCCATCTTTGGCGGCTCCTGGACTTTCATCCTGATTTTCCTGTCGCTGTTGCTCGCGTGGGTCGTACTGAATAGCTTCGTGTTGGTCTGGTTTCATGGTGGCTTCGATCCGTACCCTTACATTTTTCTGAACCTCATATTATCCATGTTGGCGGCACTTCAGGCCCCCGTAATTATGATGTCGCAGAATCGTCATTCGGCAAAGGACCGTGCCGCTGCCGAGCACGATTACGAAGTGAATTTGAAGGCCGAGTTAGAGATTCTCGCACTCCATCAGAAAGTCGATCACCTCCGCGAGAAACAATGGGAAGAACTGGTGGCGATGCAACAACATCAGATCTCGCTGCTTACGAAATTGCTGAAAACGAACTGAATTACCCGCCGTTCACCACGTCGATGAGTTGCCGCAACCGGCCTTGGTTCGTGCGACGGAAGCGGAACTTCAGTCGCGGCATCGCTTTCAGCGTCGGTTCATTGGCTTCGGCCGGTTGGGCTTCGGTTTGTTCGATGGTGCCTTTCGTACAGATGTCTGCGAAGTCTGTACGAATCCGTTCGAGGAGTTCATTCGAGATTCGCGATTGTAAACGCAGTATGAGATGGCCCTTCACGTAGCGCATCGAGTGATAGACCTTATAAAAGTCTGTCACTTCGCGCGTAACCGTTCACGGGGTCAAATGACGATTTTTAAGGACTTTTTGCGTATCTGTTGCTGAAAATCGGTCCAAAACCGACCTTTTAAGGCAATCTCAGTCAAAAACAGCCTTGGATTTCAAGCGTTTTACCCCGTGAACGGT
>JANXNT010000126.1 GCA_025353985.1 Limnoglobus sp. | reverse complement strand
ACTCGCGGTGGTTGGCGTCGGGTTGTTGGCGTTGTCGTGCGTGACGGCGGAGCGGAAGTTCTTGCTGTTTGGCCCGTTTCTGCGGCTCGAACTCACGAAGATGTCGCGCAGGCAGCGGATTCATCTGTGGCGGCCACTCGTGGCGGCGGCGATGGGGTTGCCCGTACTCGTGCTGTATTTCCGCACATTCAGCGAAGCGTCCGACGTTACTCCGGTGCAGGCGAAACTGATCGCCAGTGGCGGTTTCGCGATTTTGTTCTTCTACCTCATTCTCATCTGCGGTTCGGCGGGCCTCACGTTCATCTCGTATGCGATTGCCGAAGATCGCGAATCGAAGCGGATGGACTTCGTGCTCGTCACCGATCTGCGTGGCCGCGAACTCGTCATCGGTAAACTCTTCGCGCGTTCGGTCGGCATGGCGATGTACATTCTGCCCGCGATACCGATCATCCTTTCGCTGCCGTTGTTGTTCAGCGTCGAGCCGGAAATCATCGTTTACACGTTCGGCTATTTCGGTGTCACCCTGCTGTCACTCGCGGGGTTGGCCACACTCGGCTCGGTGAAAGCGGCGACGAAAAAAGCGAGCGGCAGCTGGATTCTGAAGTACGTCGTGCCGTATGTCGCGCTGAGCTTCGGCTTGCAGATGTTGCAAAATTACCCGTCGATCTGGTTCTTCCCCGGTGCGCCGCAGCGTGTGCCAACGGTTGCGGTAGGTGATGTGGTCGACTGGATTACGACGGGCAACCTGATCGCGCGGGTGATGATGTGGGCCAAAATGGCGGGCGGTGGCGGTGTTACGGCGATCGCGCGCGATTTCCCCGCGTATGCCGCCTTCCACACCGCCGTCGGCTTGCTTGCGTGTATGTATGCCTCGTCGCTGTTACGCAGATTCTCCAGCGACGATCGACTATCGGGCGGCAAATCCAGTGAAGCGACACGAATGGAACGGCCGCCTGTCGATGATTTTCCGATCCGCTGGAAGGAGCAATATTTCAACCCGGTCCTCGCGAAATTCGGCAACATGAAGAACGCGAACCGCATCGCGCTCTTCGTGCTGTTCGTGATTCCGACGCTCGCATTCTTGGCCGCGTCCGTCTCAGATGTCGGTGGATACGGGAAGGATATTATCGCGTTTGCGCGGTTCTACCCGATGTTCATCGTCTTGCTTGCGATGACTTCGGCGACCGGGTACGGCTTGCACGCGATTGCGAAAGAACGCGAGCAAGACACGCTAACGGGGCTGTTGCTTTCGCCGATTGAGCCGAAGGAAATCATGGAGCAAAAACGCAGTGGTATTCTGGCGCTTTCGCGACAATTGTTCATCGCGTTACTCTTCGTCGGTATCGGGCCGATTGCCTGCGGCGCGTGGGCGTGGTGGGCGTATCTCGTATTGATTCCGTTCGCGATCCAACTCACGTACATCGGCGTGGCACGCGGCATGTTCCAATCGGCGACGGCACAGACGGTGGAAACCGCCCAGCGTAGGAACGGCTGGCAGACGGTCATCGTCCTGGTAGCGGGAAACATGTTTTTCGGGCTGTTGATCTACCTCACGGGCGGGATGGATTCGCCGCTCAAATATCTCTTCGTGGGCGTGATTCCCCCCGCTGCCGTCGTCGGGTTGGGTGCCGCGCACGCTCTCCCGTTCAAAGAGTTGTGGCTCTACGCCGGCGGGTATCTCGTCGGGTTCGTCAGCAATTTCTTGATCGCCCGCTGGTTCTGGCGAATGGCCGTGCGGCGGTTCGAGGCGGCGTGCGATCCCGCATTCGATAAATCGCTCGATCGAAGTGCCAACGAGCGGGAGATACCGAATGGCGCAGTCTGATTTACTCGGTATCATTGTAATCGCGTTGTTTTTCGGCGCGGGCTGCACGGTACTCCCCGGCATCGTGCTGAAGCTCATCGCGAACTACCGGCGACTGCGAGGGCGCACATACGATTCGCCGCCGATTGTCGGGCCGCTGTTCGCCGTCGAAATGCTGCGGCTGGCACGTGGCGTCGTGCATTTGCGGTTGCGTGTGCTCTATGCGGTAGTGCTGATGATCGGGTTGCTCGCGACCTACGTTCGCGAGTTCCGGGAAGTCGGCCCGATCGAACTGATTGTCGGCCACGATGTCGTCTTTCCACTCGACCGCATGGCGAGTTTTGCGGCATCGTTCGCGCAGATGTTTTTTATCTGCCAGTTGATTGCTCTATCGCTCATCACGCCGGTGTTTGCGGGCGGCGCGATCATTGAGGAAAAAGATCGCCTGACGATCGACTTCCTGCGGGCATCGTTATTGTCGAACCGGGAAATCATCGTCGGCAAGTTGCTCGCGCGGCTCGTGTACATCTTCGGCTTCGCCATGACGGGCTTGCCGATACTTACGCTGACGATGCTGTTCGGCGGTATCGATGGCACCGTGCTCGTCGTCTGCTTCATCGCCGCGCTCAGCTCGACGCTGAGCCTCGCCACCTTTTCCATGTGGACGGCCACACGCTCGGAGACGTTACGCCCGGTGCTCGTCAATTCCTACGTCGTCGTGTTTTTTCTGGTGATGGTGAGTGGCTGCTGCATCACGTTTGCAGGGCCGTTTTACGTCGTGTCGCCGTTCGTTTTTACAATTGGTGCTTTGAACGAAGCATCTTCGCGCACGTGGGTGGGGCTTAACCTCGATAGTGCCACCGCAATCTTCGTACTGTTACACGGCATCGCGTCGCTCGTCTGTACGCTGCTGGCGCTCGGTGGCATTCGCACGTATCTGCTGAACGCCCCGCAACCCGTGACATCCGCCGCGTTACCCAATTGGGAACCGGAGCCGGAGCTCGACCCACGACGGCTACGCCGCGAACGGCCGATGCTACGATTAAAGCCCGTGCCGCCGATGCGCAAAGGCGACGACCCGTTGTTGTGGAAGGAAACTTACTTCGCGGACCGCACGGCGAACCTCGATCGCAGCCTTCAGAAAGGCTGTTTATTCGGCCTGTTCATCGCTGTTGTGGTGCCGGTCGGCTTGGGGATTTTCGTTGCGGTAATGAGTCTGATGGTGGAAGGGAAAAGCCCGTCGGGAATTCTAAACCCACTACTGCACGCCGCTTCGCTGGCGGCCGTCGCTGCGTTCGTGCCGTTCGCGGGCATGATGGCGACATCGACCGTCGTCCGCGAACGCAAGCGCCAAACGCTCGATTCCTTGCTGATTCTGCCGATCGATCGCATCGACATCCTCTGGGCGAAAGTCGTTGCATCGGCGATCTGGCTGAAACCGTGGCTAATCGGCCTCGCGATTTTCGCAGCCTTCGCGGTCGTCACCCGCTGCGTTCACCCCATCTGTTGCGTCGTCGTCGGAATGCTCATTGCGGCGATGATCGCTTTCGCGCTTTCGCTCGGCATCTGGCTATCGGTGCGTTGCCTCACCGTTGCCCGGGCCGCCACGTGGTACCTCGGGATCTTCGCAACCGCGTTCGCACTGCCACCGATGCTCGCGGTGTTTTTCCGCTTTGCCGCCTGGGAATGGTTTGGCATCGAAGACGTGGACCAGTACATCGAAGCGCTCAGCCCCCCGCTCGCCGTCCACGCGCTGTTACGTGAGTCGCACAGGAATGGCCAAATTCCATTCGGCGAACACGTCCCCGCGCTCTGCGGTAGCCTGATGGCAACGATCTTGCTCATGCTCAGTGCGTTCGCGTTGTGGCGAAGTGCGAAGTCCCAATTCGAGAACGAAGGACGTTAGCCGCGTTATTGAATCAACGAATGGTCGATCACTTCGTTGCCGGCGCGGGTGGAGAGCGCGGGCAGAATCGCGGCGGCGGAATAGTTCAGGAATCGCACCGAGCCGTCGCCGAATAGCCAGTTCGCGCCGCCGGGGTGCGGACTCCAAAAGTGTTGCGCGTGGCAGCGGTCGTTAAACAACCCTGGCCCGTAAGTCGAGGGCTTGGGGCATTCCGGCGCGATGATGTTGCGATAATCGACGACGGCGAGCGCGCTGTCGTACGCGGACCATGCCCACCAGCCCCAATCTTGGTCTTTCTCCGGCGACGGCGGGCGTTCACCGACCATCACCGTGTTGCTCGTGCCATCTGTAATCTCGACCATTGTCGTTGTCGAACTGCGGTAGAGAATGCCATCTTTCGGCCCGCCGAATTCGAGGCTCAAGTTCGTCTTCGATGGCCCGCGCAGGTAGCCACTGCCCTCGACGGCGAGGTACGACGTCAGGCCGAACTGGTTGCCGATGTGCTTGTAATGCCCGCCATCGGAGATGAAGTTTCGACGGGGGTCTGAGGGGCAGGTGTAGATCGATACCGCCCGTTGTTGCGCGTTCAACACCCCGATGTCGATGAGGTTTTGCTGCTCGATTTGCGGGAGACTCAGCGTCGCCCAACTTTTGTGCGGCCGCGGGTCCGGAGGTATTGGCTTGTCGCTCGGCGGGTCAAAGTTCCAATATTCGTTGTACGCGTGTGGCAGGCGTTGATTCAGATCGTGATAGGTGTGCAGCGCGAGGCCGAGTTGCTTCAGGTTGTTGATGCATTTCGCACGCGCCGCCGCCTCGCGTACCTTCTGCACGGCGGGTAGCAATAAGCCGATGAGGATCGCGATGATCGCGATCACGACGAGAATTTCGATTAACGTGAAACCCCGTCGAAGGAATCTCGCCACGACGATTCTCCGACGGAGTGAAAAGAAGCGTCCGTTACTTCGGCAAAACTTGGCCGGAAGCCGCATCAATGCGGACATCGCCGATGACGAGGATGAGCTTATCGCCATCTTTTTCGTACTTCACTTCGGACAGTCTCGTGCCTTTGAGGTTATCGGCGGCGATTTCGAGGAGCCGTCCTTCGGGAATCTTGGACTTCAAAGATTTGCCGACGAGTGCGGCCACATCGGGGTTGATGTCTTTGACGTCTTCGGCCTTTTGCTCGTCCTTCACCTTGGTGACTTCCGAGGCGGCTGCCGTCTGGTTGATTTCGATTTCGACGATGCGGTTATTTTTCCAGAAATAGAAGCCGAAAACCGATCCGCCCGTCTTCAGACCTTCGACGCGACCGCGAAGCAGTTGTCCGCCGGGTACTTGCGCCTGTGCGGTAACTAACGCTTGTTCGAAATCCGACAGAGTCGAACTGGCCGCTCCGCCATCGGCAGACACGACGAAACAGGTCGCGAGGCCGAACGCCATCGCACAGAGAAAACGACGCATAACGAACTCCCTGAAGAGGTAACTGGTGTGCACAGTCTAGCCCAGTTCGTCGAATAAGAGAAGAGATTTCTGCCGAAGCCGGTGTGAATTCGTACGCATTCTATCGAATGTGACGATCTTGCGAAATTGCGCGATCCTTTTGTTTGTGTCCATTGACCACGTGAAACGTCAGCATAAAATCGTTTCGGAAGGCACGGGACGTACCTCGGCCTCACATGTCTCGCTTTGTATCGAAGAGGATCTTCACATGAGTCGTATTCGCACATGGGCACTCGCCGTCGCCATCGCGATGGTCGCCCCCGCATTCGCCGAAGACAAGAAGCCCGTCGAGTTCGACGCCACCAAGTTGCTCGGCGACTGGACGATCTCCGCCGGCAAAAAGTTGGGTAAAGACCTCAGCGACGATGCCAAGAAGGGCACATACTCCTTCACAAAGGACATGATTTCGCTGAAGGAAGGCGACAAAGTGCTTTTCGCCTTCAGCTACACGATCGACGCGAAGGCCAGCCCGATGGCGATCGACATGGAAATCAAAGAAGCGCCGATGGAAGGCCTGAAAGGCTCGAAAGCCAAGGGCATTCTGGAACTCAAAGGCGACGAACTCAAGCTGACCTACGACGGCACGGGTGGCGACCGTCCCAAGAAGTTCGACGACGATACCGCATTCAGTTTCACGCTGAAGCCCGCGAAGAAGGCCGAGAAAAAAGACGACAAGTAAGCAAGCGATGAGCCGCCGGGTATCCCGGCGGCTTGTGACTTTTCATCTCGGCAACAGTTTCCTGGCTTTGAACGCGGCAGTGAGGCTTCGCAACTACACGTTCGTTTTCTGGAAGAAAAACAACCGTACGAAAATGGCGAGAACGAGCGAGATCAGTAGGCCAAACATCCAACGCAGCAGATACATATCGCCCGTTAACTTCGTGTGGTTCGTGTCGATCTTCGCGTTCAACTCGGCTTTCGCCTGATCGATTTTCGCGTAAACCTCGCTACGTAACAAATCGATTTTCGCGTTCAATCGCTGTTCGACTTCGCGCAATTTGGTTTCGACGTCGGCAACTGCACGTTTCAGATCTTCCTTAGTAGCCACTTCGCGAAAATTGATCGAAAACACTTCCGCCAATACGACTGCCTCGGCTTCCGCCTGACGGTCGGACACCCCCGCCGCTTTCAGCGCGTTCGCGAACTTCAGCGTGTCGAATGTTGCCATGGACATGTGGGCACCTTAGTTTCAGTGTATCACGACCAGACGACGGGTTTCGGTTCAGGCCGGAACGATTCGCATGATCCCGAACGGGTTGTGGAAGGGGTTGTCCACTTCGAATCGCGTACATGATTCGCGAAAGATCCGGTAGCGTGGTGCTTTCTCACTGATACTGAAAGTCTCGCCATCATTGATTATCGGGTTTTCGATCAGGAGATATCTGAGAAACGCGTGTATGATTTTCGCCGCATCGTCCGGTGGGATGTCCACTTCAACGATGGCATCCTTGTAGCCAAAATTGTGCATTCCGCAAGAGTAATAGTGGCCTCGATCACCAACATATACGACGTAGGCCCAAAGGAGATGATCGAGTCGATCATCGGCGCAAAATTCTTCCCATTGATCGACGCGATGTGCGGTCCCGGCCGATTCGACCTTGACACCAATTCCGCCTGAAAGGATCAATGCCCGAGTCACGTGAAGCAATGCCTGCACCGCTGGAATCGTGCCACTCTCCACCACGAGATACAAAGTGAATGTGTGCGATCGAATGGCCTCCAGATCCACATCTCGCAATCGTCCACGCCCCGCGATCGAGAATGCGTTCGCCAGGTTCGGGTCGTGCTCGTAAATTTCCAGCTTGTATGCGGTATCGGTTCCGATCTTCATCATGTAATCGCCGGCAAACAGATATCCGCCACTCCGTGTGGCGATCGACGCGACAATATCGCTTCGGTTCGCCCAACATCCAGGAACGCCAATAATCGTTCGAGGCATTTTGATCATGAATGCACCATGGGTGAGTCTCGACTTGTTACAACCTCAGAGCACGTGGAAGGCAGCTTTGAGGCAGGCGTGGGCTTCTTCGCCGCGTGCGCGTTCGATGACGACGCCAATACAAACTTCGCTCGTGTTAATCATCGCGATGTTGATGCCCTTTGCGGCGAGCGCGCCGAACATCGTTTGCGCGACGCCGGTGTGCGTTCGCATCCCGACGCCGAGCACGAAGAGGACCGCGATCTCGGCATCGCCAACGACCGCACAATTCGGGTCGATCGACTGCACGACCGCTTTCGTTCGCTTGAGCGCTTTAGCCAAATCGGCACGCGGCACCGTGAACGACAACTCCGCGCGATCCGGGCGGTTCATGTTCTGCACGATCATGTCCACCAAAATGCCACCCGTCGCAATCGCGTTGAAAATCGTCGAGCAGTTCCCCGGATTATCGGGCAAATCCGCGATCGTGATGCGGCTCTGTTCAGCGTTCAAATGTACCCCGCTCACCAGCACATCTTCCATGCCTTCGAGCCGCGAGACGGCGGCTTCGCGGTCGCCGACACCAGCGACGACGAGCGGTTTCGCCCTCGGCTTAAAGCCCGTTTGCGATGTTCCACCGACGGGAATGCCCGCACCTTTACGCGGCAAATGCAACCCGAACGCGGCGTGAACCGCCTTCAGCGCGCGTCGCCCCTTCACCGCCTTGCGGCTCTCGAGGTGCGACTTCTTGATCGCCTCGCCGGGCGTGCTCGTCTCCTCTTCGGCGGGCAGTGCGTCTTCCTCGATCAGCACGCTGATTTTAATGTCGCCGGTGGTAATCATCTTCATGTTGATCCCCTCCGACGCGAGCGCCTGGAACATTTTCTCCGCCACGCCGCTAATATTCCGCATCCCTGCGCCGACGACGGACACCTTGCTCACCTTGCCCGTTTCGCGAAGCGTCGCCCCCATCTCGCCGACGATCGGCTTCAAGGTTTTGATCGTCTTTTCCAGCTCGTTATTGAGCACGGTGAAGCCGATGGTCGCCTTGCCGCCGATTCCGACGCTTTGCGCGATCATGTCCGTGGCGATGTTCGCGGCGGCGAGTGCGGCGAAGATCGTATGGCTGATGCCGGGGCGGTCGGGGACGCCTTCGAGCACCAAGCGGGCTTCGTCGGCGGCGAGCGCGACGCCGCAAACCGGCACTTCGCCCATCCACTCGGCTTCGGGCACGATCCAGGTACCGATGGCATCCGACCGCGAGTTGCGGACCATCAATGGCACGTCGTACTTCTTCGCGAACTCGATGCTGCGCGAGTGCATGACGCCCGCGCCCATGCTCGCCATTTCGAGCATTTCGTCGTAGCTGATCGCATCGGCCTTGCGGGCATCGGGGACGATTCGCGGGTCGGTACTGTAGACGCCATCGACGTCGGTATAAATCTCGCATTCGACATCGTAGCCCGCGAGTTTCATCGCGGCGGCCACCGCCACCGCCGTCGTATCCGAGCCGCCCCGACCGAGCGTCGTGATGTCGTATTGCTCGTCCATCCCTTGAAAACCAGCGATGACCACGATGTGCCCCGTCTCGACCGCTTCGACGAGCTTCGACGTGTCGATCTTCTTGATGCGCGCTTTGCGGTGCGTGCTATCGGTGACGATGCCGATCTGCGGGCCGGTGAAGCTGACCGCTTTCTCGCCGAGTTCGTGGATTGCCATCGCGGTGAGCGCGATCGAAATCTGCTCTCCGGTGGAAAGCAGCATGTCCATTTCGCGGGCTGACGGTTGCGGCGTAATCTCGTTCGCTTTGGCAATCAAATCGTCGGTCGTGCTGCCTTGCGCGGAGACGACGACGATGACCATGTTCCCTTCAGATTTGGCACGAATCGCCTTTCGTGCTGCCTCCAGAACGCGCTCCGCCTTCGCCAAACTCGACCCGCCAAATTTCTGTATCACAAGACCCACGGCAAATCTCCGCAAAGAGTACCGAACCCGCGTCTCAGTCAACGTAGTTATCCGCACGCGGACTGGCTGGCTTTACGGACTCGGTGTCGACGTAAGTCACAATTCCGGACGCGCCAAAACCGGTTTTTCGGGTGTTTTTTCGTCTGAAATTGCCACTTTTTGATCGCAAATCGCTTATCGGTTTCGGGCGATTTTGCCGTATCTCGCACTCTTACCGTGGGTTACGCCGAATGCTCTAATTGCGACACATTTCGTAACTACCGTCCTTTTCGGGTCACAATGCGACCTAAAATCGACCGTGCGCGCCTTTTCTGGGTCATTTGCGCGCACTTCTGAGTCATTTCGGCGCACTTTGGGTACGTCCGTGCGCGACGCACAATTCTGACTTACGTCAATTCGTCGCAAACTTCTTGACTCTGCGATTTCATGTGGATGCGCTCAAAACGCAAAAATCGCAAACGATAACCGGTTGAGCATCGTCGAATGTTCGTGTATCGTAAACGTACGCAACCTACCCTGTCTGCCACGCCTTCGAGGTTCCTGATGCGTAATCGACTCTCACCGACGCGGCTCCGCAAACGCTCGCCGCTGCTCGGTATCGAGGGCCTCGAAGATCGCGTCGTGCCGGCCGCGATCCTGAACATCACGAACGCGCCAACGGGCGTGTTCCCGTTGTTCGACCTCGTCGATCCGGCGGGGGGCGTCGTCTCCGGCGATGCGACGTTCCTTCCTTCGGGGAATGTTGTCGTCGTTGGCAGTAGCACGGCCTATTTGTTCAACGGTACGACGGGCGCTCATATCAGCACGCTGACCGATGGTGGGGGCAGTGTAACGGTGCTCACCGATGGGAACTACGTCATTCAAAATCCCTTCTGGCGAAACGCGGCGGGGGCTCGAGTCGGGGCCGTTACGTGGGGTAGCGGCGTTTCTGGCGTGAGCGGGGCACGATCCGCTGCCAACAGTCTCGTCGGCTCGAAAGAAGGCGATTCATTTATACGCGAGCCAATTCCCGCTTCACCCAATGGTTTCGTCGAGGTTCCCACCCAAAGTGTGACGGTGCTCAGCAACGGGAATTACACCGTCAGCACACCCAACTGGGACGATGGCACAGTCGTGGATGCGACGGCGCTGACGTGGGGCGATGGAACCAAAGGTGTCAGTGGGGTCATCGCCGCCACCAACAGTCTCACCGGAGCCTTCGACAGCTTTGAAAGATCCCCCCCGGTGACGCCCCTTGTCAGTGGCAACTTCGTCATCAGAGGTAACCGGGGATTCACCTGGGTGGACGGCACCAAAGGGATTACGGGAAAAGCAGTCGACACCGTGACGGCCACCAACAGCCTCATCACGACGGCACCATTTTCGACCGTGACACAGCTAACGAGTGGCAATTACCTCGTCCGATCCGACAAGGGAGTCACGTGGGGAGATGGCACAAAAGGCGTGAGTGGGGATATCACGGCCGCCAACACTCTCCTCGGCAGCAAAAGTGTGACGCAGTTGGCCAACGGTAACTACCTCGTCAGCGATCCGTTTTGGGATAATGGTGCCGTCACCGATGCCGGGGCCGTCACGTGGGGCAATGGAACGACCGGTGTCAGTGGCAATGTCTCTGCGGCCAACAGCCTCATCGGAACGCAGAGCTTCGACAGCGTGGGCATTTACGGTGTTACACCGCTCCGGAATGGCAACTACGTCGTCGGTTCGAGTTGGAGTAACGGCGCGGTCGCAGGTGTGGGGGCGACGACGTGGGCGGATGGGACAAAAGGCCTGATTGGATTCATCAGCACCGCCAACAGCCTCGTCGGGTCGCAGACCAACGACGCCGTGGGCTTTGTGACGGAACTCACCAACGGCAATTATGTCGTTACCAGTAGTAATTGGGGCAACGGCGCGGTCGTTAATGCGGGGGCGGTCACTTGGTGCGATGGAACCAAACTGACGAGTGCGGTCGTCAGCACGGCCAACAGCCTCGTCGGGTCGCAGGCCAACGACCACGTGGGTAATAGTGTGACGGCTCTCTCGAACGGGAACTACGTCATTCGCAGTATTCTCTGGGATAATGGGGCGGTCTCCGACGTGGGTGCGGTGACGTGGGGCGATGGGACCAAAGTCACGAGTGCGAACATCTCCGCTGCCAACAGCCTCATCGGCTCGCACAACAACGACAACGTGGGCAACGACGAAATCACGGCGCTCTCTAACGGTAACTACCTCTCTCGCAGTCGCTATTGGGACAACGGCGCGGTCGTCGATGCCGGGGCGGTGACGTGGGGCGATGGCACGAAAGTCACGAGCGCGGTCGTGAGTGCTGCGAATAGCCTCATCGGATCGCAGAACAACGACAACGTGGGCAATGAGGGCATCACGTCACTCCCCAATGGGAACTATCTCGTTCGCAGTACTTTCTGGGATAACGGTGCGGTCGTCGATGCCGGGGCGGTGACGTGGGGCGATGGCACGAAAGTCACGGGCGCGATCGTCGATGCGACCAACAGTTTAGTGGGATCGCACACCGACGATTTCAAGCAATTTCAGCTGCAAACTAGCCCATTTACGATCGCGCCTCGCGTTGCGGTTCTCGCCGATAGCAACTATCTGATTGTCAATCCCCTCTGGGATAACGGCGCGGTCGTCGATGCGGGGGCGGTGACATGGGGCGATGGTAGCAAGGGTGTCAGCGGGACTATCGCCGCGAAAAATAGCCTCGTCGGATCGCAGACCAACGACTACGTGGGCAGTGACGGTGTTACTCAACTGACCAACGGCAACTACGTCGTCCGCAGCGCCTATTGGGACGAACGTGGGTTCATCGATGCGGGAGCCGTCACCTGGGGCGATGGCAGCAAGGGCATCAGTGGTCTCGTCTCTCCAGGCAACAGCCTCGTCGGGTCGAATTTCAACGACAACGTCGGCGCGAACAGCACCCAAAATCGGAGTTTCCCCCTCGGTCCGCTTACGATCGACAACGTCATCGCGCTGGCCAACGGCAATTACGTCGTCAACACGCCCAGTTGGGACAACGGTGCACTCACGAATTCTGGCGCGGTGTCTTGGGGAGATGGTACCAAGGGTGTCAGCGGTGCGATCTCCAAGGACAACAGCTTCCTCGGAACGCAAAATGGCTTTGTGCGCAAGGTGTCCGCACTTTCGAATGGCAACTATGTCGTTAGCGATTCGAATTACAGTGATGGCACATCGAAGAACCTGGGAGCGATTACCGTTTGGAATGGCACCACGGGCCGGACCATCGATGGCGAGAACCGCATCACGCCGCAAAACAGTATCATCGGCAGCGTTGCGGATACGTTTCTCAACTATCTGTCATCGAGTCCCGATGGCAAGCTGCTCGTAATCAGCAAACAAGGCCCGCTCCGAATCGTCGATGCCAACCTGCTCACGCTGGATCGTTCTGGCTCGAAGACGATCGATGTCTCGCCGAATCTGTTCGCGCTGAGTTTGAACTCCGGCCAGGATGTGCTTTCGCAAGCCACCGCAACGATCGCGGTCACTGCGCCGATCGTCGTCGACAACCCCAACGGCAACGGCGGCGCGCTGACTTTGGAATCGCAGGGCGCGCTGAATCTTAATGCGAACATCACCACCGATAACGGCAACCTGACGCTCCTCGGCACCACGATCACACCCGCTGCCGGCGTCACAGTTACCACCGGTACGGGTACGCTCAACCTGCCGACGGGCAAACTCACACTCAACCAAACGCTGACGGTGAACGGTGGCGTCAACCTTGCGGGCGTATCGCTGAACGCCCTGCTGACACTGCCAACGGTGCCAGGCCAAAGCGTCACGCTGATCGACAAATTACTTGCGGGCGCAATCGTCGGCACGTTCAAGGGTCTGCCACAAGGTACGACCCTCCTATTCAACGGACTCGCCTACACGATCCGCTACAACGGCGGCGACGGCAACGATGTCGTATTGATCCGCTCGACGCCACCGACGATCAGCGATGTCGGCAACCAAGCAGTCAACCGCAACGCCACGATCGGCCCTGTGGCGTTCACCGTGAACGATGCCCAGACGCCGTTGGCCGCGCTTGCCGTGACGGCAACATCGTCGAATCTCGCGCTGATTGCGAACGCTTCGATCGTCATCGGCGGCAGTGCGGGAAATCGCACCGTGACGGTCACACCAACCAGCGGCCAATCGGGAACTGCCACGATTACGCTGACCGTCACCGATGGCGATGGCGACACGGCAACCGATACGTTCCTCGTAATGGTGAACGGGCCGCCGACGATTAGCGATGTCGGGAACCAGACGACGACGCTCGGCGTTGCCATCGGGCCAACTGGCTTTACCGTTGGCGATACCGAACCCGCACCGTCATCGCTCCTCATCACCGCTACCTCTTCCAACCCGGCCGTTGTGGCGAACGCGGGGATCGTCATCAGTGGCATTGGGGGGGCGAATCGCACGCTAACTGTCAACGGCCTGTCAGTCGGCACCAGCACGATCACGCTGACCGTCACCGATGCGGGCGGGCTGACTGCGACGGATACCTTCGTGGTGACGATTAATCCCCCGCCCGTCGTGCTCGTTGGCGTGCCGCAATTTGCGGCGGGCAGCGATGTCGGTGGCGGCAGCGCGACGCTGTTCAACCCGGACAAATCCGTGCGATTCACCGTGACGCCGTTTGCGGGCTTTACGGGTGGCGTTCGCACCGCCACGGCGGATTTTAACGGCGATGGCGTCGCCGACTTGATCGTCGGCACGGGGCCAGGGATCGCGACGCGCGTGATGGTGTACGATGGCAAAACGCAAGCGGTGTTGTTCGATACGGGACCATTTGAAGCATTGTTCACTGGTGGGGTTTACGTCTCCGCAGGCGATGTGAATGGCGATGGCATCCCAGATCTTGCCATCACGCCGGACCAGGGTGGCGGGCCACGAGTGGACATTTACAGCGGCGCGGCGAGCTTTCCGAAGATCGCGAGTTTCTTCGGCATCGACGATGTCAATTTCCGTGGCGGGGCGCGATCCGCGATTGCCGACATGACGGGCGACGGCGTGGCGGACTTGATCGTTGTGGCTGGCTTCGGTGGCGGGCCGCGAGTGGCGGCGTTCGATGGCAAGTCACTGACTGGCACACCCGTGAAGATCATCGGCGACTTCTTTGCGTTCGAGCAAGCCTTGCGCAACGGCATCTTCGTCACGGCAGGCGACATCAATGGCGACGGCTTCGCGGACCTGATCGCAGGTGGTGGACCCGGTGGCGGCCCGCGCGTGTTGGTACTCGACGGCAAGGCATTATTGAACAACGAGTACGTGAATCTCGCGAACTTCTTCGCTGGTGACATCAACAATCGCGGTGGCATTCGCGTGGCAGTAAAGAACCTCGACGGCGATTCGAAAGCCGACCTCTTGGTCGGCTCCGGCAGCGGCGCAGGTAGCCGCATCATAGGCTACCTCGGCAAGAACATCACGCCGGATGGCACGCCGACCACGCAGTTTGATTTCGATGCACTCGCTGGATTTACGGGCGGCGTGTTTGTGGGATAACGCGAAAGTGGCGAGTGATGAGTGGCTAGTGGCTAGCCAAGAAGTCTTGACTCACCACTCGCCACTCACCACTTCTGACTAAGCATGAATCGTCGTACCGAGCCAAGCGGCGCGGGCGGCTTCGCCGACGCTCTCGGTCAGCGTCGGGTGCGCGTGGACCATCCGCGCGATGTCTTCCGCACTGCCGCGATATTCCATGATCGCCACCGCTTCGGCGATCAAGTCTGAGGCACGTGGGCCGAGGATGTGGATGCCCAGCACGCGGTCGGTTTTGGCATCGGTGATGACCTTCACGAAGCCATCCGCCTCGTCCATCGCCTTCGCGCGGCCACTCGCCGCAAACGGGAACTTGCCCACCTTGTACGGCACGCCCGTCGCTTTGATCTGCTCTTCGGTTTGGCCAACGCTCGACACTTCCGGCCAGATGTAAATCGCACTCGGAATGCAGTCGTAGTTCAAGTGCGGCTTGTGCCCCGCGAGCATGTCTGCGAACGCCACGCCTTCTTCGCTCGCCTTGTGCGCGAGCATCGGGCCGTCGATGAGATCGCCGATCGCGTAGACGCCGGGGACGTTCGTGCGGAACTGTTTGTCGACGGGAATTCGGCCCGATTTCGCATCGAATGTCACACCCGCTTCGGTCAATCCCAGCCCCGCCGTGAACGGCCGCCGACCGACGGAAACGAGGACGCGATCCCCCTCGAAGCTCACCGGCTTGCCGTCCTTCTCCGCATGGACCGTCACGCTGTCGTACTGCACCGTCGCGCCGGTGACCTTGGTTTCCAGGTGAAACTCGATCCCCTGCTTCGTCAGAATCTTTTGCACGGCGGTCGCGACTTCGCCATCGCAGATCGTCAGAATCCGCGGCAAGAACTCGACGACGGTCACTTTCGAACCGAGGCGTTTCCACACCGAGCCGAGTTCGAGGCCGATGTACCCGCCGCCCACGACGATCAAATGCTTCGGTACTTTGTCGAACGTCAGTGCTTCCGTCGAGCCAACGATATGCTTGCCATCGAACTTCAGGAACGGCAGTTCGATGCTATCGCTACCCGTGGCCAGCAGGATATTTTCCGCTTCGAGAACGACCGTCGTGCCGTCCGCCGCGGTCACTTCGACTTGTTTACCCGCCAACAATTTGCCCATGCCGTAGTGTGCGGTGATTTTGTTTTTCTTGAACAGGAACGCAATGCCATCGGTGAGCGATTTGACGACGCCA
>JANXNT010001411.1 GCA_025353985.1 Limnoglobus sp. | reverse complement strand
GCACCCTTGTCGTCGTACTTGCGCACCGGCTGTGCGACAGACGAACTGGCACATGCAAGAATGGTGAAAAGGATCAGCGAGTAGAGCTTGTACATGAAACCTCTTGGAGAAGCGGGAAAGTTGCGGGTACTCGGACGGCACCCGGTGGGTTTCTGCTAACCTATGCACCCACCTCCGCTTCGACACGTATTACGACTCAAAGTTGCTGCGATTGGAACCGTGCCGGAATTGCTAATCCGTTCGTGCTTCGCGCACGCAATCGTTCGAGTTTCTCCGAATTGATGCCGAATGCGCCGACGCGCCGCGAGGCAGGTTCTGCGCCGTGGCAGTCGCTGCCGCCGGTGGTGGCGACATCGTGCGACTTGGCCCATTCGCGCAATGTGTCGGACCAGGTTTGCGTGGCCGACGGGAACGCGCACTCGATGGCGTTCATGCCGATTTCGCGAAAGGCTACGAACCGCTCCACGGTCAAATCTTGCGGTGGATGTGCGAGCGATGCCACGCCGCCACAACCGCGAATTAACGCGATCGCTTCGTCGATGGGTATGCGGTGGTTCGTTGGCAGGGCGAACGGTTCGAGGTACTTACGAAATGCTTCGTGCCGCGTTCGCACATACTGGGCATCGACGAGCAACCCCGCGAGATGGCGTCGACCCAAACTCTCGGCGACGGCTTCGACGCGACCTACCGCATCGGCGGGGATGACCGCTTCATTTCGTTTAAGTTCGGCAAGATACGCATGAAACCGCTCGCGGCGACGCACTCGAATTTGTGCCAGTCGCGCTTCGAGTGCCTCGCGGTTTTTACCGAGGAAGTACCCGAGCAAGTGATATTCGCGTCCCTCGTACTCCGTGGAAATTTCCACGCCGTCGATGATCTCGAGCGGCATCGAAGTCGCCGCTTCGCGGGCGATGGCACAGGCGACTGTGGTATCGTGGTCGGTGATCGCAATCGCACGCAAACCGGCCAGCCGGGCGTAGGCGACGACTTGCGAGGGGGTGAAATCGCCATCGCTGTGGAAGGTGTGCATGTGCAAATCGGCCGCGATCGGCCGGGCGAGATTCGCCATTTGCTGACATAACTTCGTGAACGGCTGGCGTCGCGGCATTTCGAAAAGTGGCCTTTAAAGTGCGACGGGCGTGGCTGGTTCGACGGGTGCAACCGGTTCTAACACGGGCTTGGGCAACTCGGTTTTCGTCTTGGCGATCTTGTCCAGAATGCCGTTCACGAAACTCGGCGAGTTTGCCGAACCGAACCGGCGTGCGAGTTCGATCACTTCGTCAATCGCGACCGCAATCGGCGTTGGCACGGGGGCGTGCCGGAGTTCGTACGTGCCAAGGCGCAACAGGTTGCGGTCGACGGGCAGCATTCGCGTCAGCCGCCAGTTCTCCGCCGTCGCTGTGATAATCGCATCGATTTCGCCCTGTTTGGCAAGCACGCCATCGTAGACTTCGAGGCAGAACCCGACGCTCTCGGCATCGTCGAGCAGGCGGTCGCCGGCAAACTTCACGATGGCCTTACGGCCAATCTTCGTGGGGTTCTGGTCTTTTTGAAACAGCAGTTGCAGTGCCACTTCACGGGCACGCGATCGTCGCATCATGTGGTTCGTCCTCGGTTTCTAAATGTATTCTATCGGAACTGTGAAACACGAAGGCGTGCAGAAAGCGGACAGCGGATTGCTAATTGCGGCTGAATGGCAACTTGCGGCGGGAATCTAACCCGAGCGGGTCGGACAAGAATTTGGCGTAACAGTGCCCGCAAAGGTCGTACTCTTTTTTCGCGAATGCGGGTGGCATCTCGACGGTTTCGAACTCGCTTTGCGATTCGTTGCGTTCCAACTCGGACAACAGTTCGTCCATCTCTTCGACCGCATCGGTATCGGCCGTGTCGTCGAAACCTGCTGCCTCAGTGACTGCAAACCCTTCGATTCGCACGGAATAATGATTATCGCAATGGGGCGTGAGTGTCTTCCCACAGAGATCGCATGAAAAATGGCGCATAGTAGCAAGTCTCCGAATGACATCGAACCATCATCTTACGATGTCTGGCCGCAGAATGAAATCGGCGAATCGCAACCGCGTGGTTGTCGAGAGAGACCGAAGTTCGCGAAACGCAGATTCCTAATTTGTGACAGTTTTCGAAAAACGGGTCAAGCGGGATTTGGCGACGTGCATTTCACGCGAGCCGTGGAAATAGCGGTTTCACTTTGCCGTCGATTAACGTGGCGATTACGCGCATGTCGTCGGGTTGGGCGTGCAGTTCGGCGGCGTCGGCGTACGTCAATTCGCTCCACGGCTTCGGGAAGTTGAAACTCGTGTAAATGATCTCCGCCGAACGGGGGATGAACGGCTTCAGCAGGATGCTGGCGATCCGCAACGAATGGATCACGTTGAAGATCACGATCTTGCCTCGCTCTTTCTCTTCGGCCGTACCTTTCACCAGTTTCCACGGCGCTTCCGTATCGATGTACTGGTTCGCGGGTGCGCAGACTTTGAGGATTATCGCCTGTAAAGCGAGGTTGTAATCGCAATTTTCCACGGCCGTTCGCACCTCGGCCACGACTTTCGCTGCATCGAAATCGACGGTCACTTTGTCCGGAACGCGGCCCGCCGTCCCCGTCAGCACCGCATCGAAACTCTTGGCCCCGACAGTAATGCACCGGCTCAGCAGGTTCCCGAGTTTGTTCGATAACTCGCTATCGCAGACTTCCTCGTAACGCTTGCCGCTGTAGTCGCCGTCCCCGGGATACGCACATTCGCGCATGAAGTAGTAGCGGTACGCATCGACGCTGCTTTTCGCGATAATCTCGCGCGGTTCGACGACGTTCCCCATGCTCTTGCCGATCTTCGTGCCGTCGTTGTTCACGAATCCGTGGCTGAAGACATGCTTCGGCGGTTCGATGCCCGCCGCCCAACACATCGCGGGCCAGTAGTGGCAATGGAATCGCGTAATGTCCTTGCCGATGAAGTGCATGTCCGCAGGCCAGTTCTTGTGAAACTGCGTTTCATCGTCGCCGTAGCCGATGCCGGTGATGTACGTGAGCAGCGCATCGAACCAGACGTAGGTCGTGAAATCTTCGTCGAATGGCAACGGAATCCCCCACTCTTTACCGTGCCGCGAGATGTTCAAATCTTCCAACCCCTCGGCTTCGATGAAGCCGATCGCCTCGTTGCGACGACTGTCGGGTTGCACGTATTCGGGGTTGTCCTTGAGGAACGCGAGTAGGCGATCCGCAAACGAACTCAGTTTGAAGTACCAGCACGGCTCCGAACGGCGCACAAGCGGGCGGTTGTGGTTCGGGCAAAGCCCCGCATTTTCCTTGTGGAGTTTCTCCGATTTGAACTCCTCGCAACCGGGGCAGAACCAGCCTTCGTAGGCCCCTTTGTAGATGTGGCCGTTGTCGTAGACCTTCTGAATAAATTTACGGCAACACTCTTTGTGCCGCTCGTGGCTCGTCTGAATGAAGACATCGTACGAGATATCGAGCGCGCCCCAGACTTCGCGAAACTGCCGGGCCATGTCGTCGCAATACACCTGCGGTTCGAGGCCGAGTTCCTTCGCTTTGTCTGCGACTTTCAGCGTGTTTTCGTCGTTCCCCATGAGGAACAGCACGTCGTAGCCTTCCATCCGCCGATAGCGAGCCTGCACGTCGGCCCCGACTTTCTCGAATGCCGTGCCGATGTGCGGGCGACTGTTCGGGTAGTCGATGGCGGTGGTCTGGAACCATTTCTTCGGCTGATCGGTCACGGGAGGCATCCTTCAGTGTCGTGCGGCTACAGAGATCGTTTTATCAGAGATGCCACGTCTGCGGTAGGCGCAGCGTTACGAGCGTGTGGGAACCTTTCTCCGATTCTTCATCCCGCTTTGCGCGATACCACACATCGCGGGAATAGTCTGTATTTAACGAAATCTCGCCAGCCAGGAGCCAGTTCATGTTGCGAAGAATGCGAAGCCGAAGTGCGTTTACCCTGATCGAGCTTCTCGTTGTGATCGCGATCATTGCGGTTCTGATCGGGCTTTTGTTGCCTGCGGTGCAGAAGGTTCGCGAAGCGGCCGCGCGGGCCACTTGCACTAACAATCTGAAGCAAATCGGCCTCGCGATGCATAGCCATCACGATAGCCTACTCC
>JANXNT010001406.1 GCA_025353985.1 Limnoglobus sp. | reverse complement strand
CCGCCAGAGATGTCACGGCAGAAAATTCATGCAACCCGAGTGCCGCGAACGCATCGATCATTTCTTGCGATGGAACTGCGCACTCTGCCAGTATCACAACATCCACCGCATACCCGGCTGCTAGCCGCGCGATGCGTGCGGATAGCGGCTTGCGGTTGATGTTCCAAAACAAGAATGTGGCCATCCGCGTGTTCTACTATCCCATCGGCTTTCGGCGATGCTGGCTATTTCATGACGACCATCTGCTGCGACTCGATGGAGGTTCAGCAGTATTGCCGAATCAAGACTTCTGATTCGTAGTGTCATTCACTCTCGCAATCAACGATGAGATACGACCCGTGGTTTCAGGGGACCGCAACACTTGGCGAACAGTATTGCGAAGTTCATCAAAGCTGCCAATGTAACGGTTCTCTTTTCCTTGTAACGAGCCACTAACGCCTATCGAACTAGAGTAGACACGGCATGGGTACATTAAATCGATTGCATGCGAAATTCCCAGTATCTCAACTTCCGCGTCTTCAAGTGCTGAAGCAAAAATTGACAAGTCATGCAAGCAAACATCATTTTCCTCCTCCGTTGTCGTGGTCACTTTCGCTTCGATAATTCCCTTCGTTAATTGGCTCAGCGCCGATGCCTGCGTTTTGAGGTACATCAATGGCGAGACGACCTCCAGAGCGATTTCTGTCGGCCAATCACTTTCGATTACGGGCATCGCGTTCTCCTTTTATTTCATCGACAGTCGAAACAGAATCGGCAAATGATCCGAGCCGTTTTCTTTGTCGGGTAGGCCGTTCTTCGTCAGCAACGATTCGAGGCCATCGTGGTCGAGTATTCGCAAATCCTCAAGCCCATCCATCAACGATGGCCGGAGAAGCACCTGATCGAACATCTCCCAGAAGTAGTTTACCGCGCCGTCCGGTCCTGCGTAATAGGTTCCTGCGGGTCCGTGAGTCCGATCGCCGAACAGGCTCCACATTGGGTTGTAGAAAAACGGGAAATCCTCGTCGTCGAATTGTCGGGTGCGTTCGCCTGCTTTCGTGCGAGTCATGACCGCGTGTAACTCCCTGGCTCCGGTCAGTCCTCGCTCGAACGGGTTCATGTTGAAATCGCCGACCACGATCGTCCGATCGATATTCAGCCTTTGTTCCCAATGTCGGATCGTTTTCACCAGGTTGATGGCGTGCGATTCTTGATCGGAAGGATTCGCACGAAGTTTGCTCCGCAAGTGGGCGACCGTAATGAGCGCTTTCTGGAATGGTTTGCCGCGAATGCGAAACACCTGCCAGCTCTCGCCATCATAGCGATTGTCCCACACCCAATTCGTTCTGTGAAAAACTCGTAGACTTCCCGCCAGAGATGTCACGGCAGAAAATTCATGCAACCCGAGTGCCGCGAACGCATCGATCATTTCTTGCGATGGAACTGCACACTCCGCCAGAATCACAACATCCACCGCGTTCCCGGCCGCTAGCCGCGCGATGCGTGCAGATAGCGGCTTACGGTTGATGTTCCAAAACAAGAATGTGGCCATCCGCGTGTTGTACTATCCCATCGGCTTTCGGCGATGCTGCCGGTTGTCAAGACAATTTTTTTACCCGAAGAGCTTTGAGAACCAACTCCGTGGCGGGTGGTGCGGTGGGGCGGCGTTGACGGGGCGGCCTTCCAGAATGGCGGCGGCCCAGATGTGCGTGATGCGGTCGGCGACGGCGGAGCCGGTCCATTCGACGATGCGATCGTAGCCGTCTTTGAGCCGTGGCGGACGCCAGTCCAGGTTGTGTCCGTCCGAGCCGATGAGGTGAACCAAGCCGCGGCGAATCCACGATTTCATCGCGCGTTCGTTGATCGATCGCCCCGGTTCGGCAATCCGGCTCGCGGTGAATTGCATCAAACAACCGGCGGCAATCCAGCGTTCGCCGAGTGCATCATCGTGTAGCAATTCCGGGTAACGTTCGGCATGAGCAATGATGAGCCGTACGCCTTTCGGCTGAAGCGTTTCCGCAAGCGGCACGACATCCACGAATGTGCCATACGGCATTTCCACCAAAAGAAATTGGCCGCGATCTGCCACCGTCAGCAGCGTACCGGCATCGAAACGCGCAACGAGGTCCGCCGTCAGCATGACCTCGCCAGTCGGGTAAACCGCGAGCGGAACGGCCGCGGTTTGGAGTTGTTCGGCCAGCGATTTCGTGGCGGCACGCAGTCGGTCCGCGTCGTTGTCCGGGTAGCCAGGATTCTGATGCGCCAGTGCCGCCGCCGCATTGGCCCCCTCGGCCACGAGCATCCGGGCCATCGCAATCGCTTCATCGGCCGTCGCCGGCCCATCGTCGAGGCCCGCCAGTAAATGCACATGCGTGTCGATTATGGGTAACATTCGTCGATTGTGCCTGGATGCATTTACGATGTCAAGAGAATCCGTTTCCAGTTAAAGTTCCTCGCGTAAACGTTTCCGAACGCGTGTAGCCCGTATCGTTGTCCGTTGATTTCCGGTTCGCGATCAGAATTCAGTGCTTCGGGCTAACAATTTCGATCCTGATCTTGTTAGCCCGAAGCGCTAGCGAGGGACGTTCACCGTCTGCGATTGCGTGTCGCGATGCGTCTTTGAAACACGACGGTTCGTGCGCCGTGAATGACGGTTTTGCGTCGCGTCTCGCCGACTCGCCACGACTCCCTCGCTAGCGCGTCGGGCTAACAATTCCGATCGTGGAACTACGAATCGTTCGTTCACCCGAATTTCCCACGGTATCGTCGCACAGGTGGTATCCTGATACTTCGTGCAGAGGCGAAATTGCGTCGTGTCTCGAAGACTCGCCACGACTGGTTTTTTGGCGTGTTTGTCCCGGCCCCAATGGTTTCACCATGGGCTGAGAGAGCGACCCCTTCAGGGTCGGGTTCTGTTCTTCGGTCCTGAAAGGATCGCTCACGTAGCCCATGGTGGTACCATGGGATGGGGCTGCACCCATTGGCATTGTGCCTCTGTCGCGTAATGCAATCCGAAGGATGCCGACCGTGACGACTTCGCCTCAATTGCAACTTCGGCAGCGGCTCGAATCGCTTCGCGCTGCCGGGGTCGAGTTCCTCCCGCGAACGCTGCCTCTGCCGACACCCGTCGCGATTGCCGCACCGCGTTCTCTTCCCACGAAGGCCGTCGAACCGGTGGCTGCGCCCATAGATACGCGACGTGTGGCGCTCGATCTTTTGGCGAAAGAAATCGCGTCGTGCAATCTCTGCCCGGAACTCTTCGCGACACGCACGCAGACCGTGTTTGGCACCGGCCCGCTCGATGCGGATATCTGTTTCATCGGCGAGGCACCGGCTGCGGACGAAGATCGACACGGGACGCCGTTCGCCGGTGTGGTGGGGCAACTGTTAGACAAGATTCTTGCGAAGTGTGGGTTACGCCGCGAAGACGTTTACCTGCTGAACATCTTGAAGTGCCGCCCGCCGGGCAATCGCCTGCCAGAGCCGATCGAATGCATGAACTGCGAGCCATTTTTGTTGCGGCAACTCGATCTCATCCGCCCGAAAGTGATTTGCTGCCTCGGCGCAGTAGCCGCGAGGTATCTGCTGAAAGCAAGTGTGAATGAAACGCCACTCCGCGGCGCGAGCTACATGGCTTATGGCGTACCCGTGGTCTGCACGTATCACCCGTTGTATCTGCTCGAGTTGACCGGCGAGGCCGAAGCGCGTGCCAAGTGGGAATGTTGGGACGACATGAAGATGGTACTGCGAAAAGCAAGGCGACCTGTGCCCGGCGAGTGACACATCCAGACGATTTCCCGAAGTCAATCAGTTTTAGATGATTTGACGTAAGTCAGAATTCGTGACGTGCACGGACGTACCCAAAAGTGCGCCGAAATGACCCAGAAGTGCGCGCAAATGACATAGAAAAGGCGCGCACGGTCGATTTTAGGTCGCATAGTGACTCAAAAAGGTCGGTACTTCC
>JANXNT010001395.1 GCA_025353985.1 Limnoglobus sp. | reverse complement strand
TTGGGATACCACGCTTTGGCAAGAACGCGCGAAATGGCCTGGCGGTGCGGCATGGGTCGAACATCTCGTGCTCAATACCGATGGCTCGTGTCTCGCTTCGGCGGCGGGGAAGATCGTGCGACTTTGGGACACCGCCACCGGTGCGATGGTGCGCGAATTGCCTGCCCACGCGAACACGGTATCGGCGCTCGAGTGGCGGCCAAATGCGAACCAACTGGCGGTGGCCGTTTACGGTGGTGTGCGTGTGTATGATGCTGCAACCGGCGCTGTTTTGCGTACGCTCGAATGGAAAGGCGCACCGCTCTGCGTCCACTGGTCGCCGAACGGCACGATGCTCGCGCACGGCAACCAGGATGCCACGATCCACATCTGGACGCTCGGCAAAAACGCCGACACGCCTCTACAAATGCAAGGCTACCCGACCAAAGTGCGGTCGTTGGCGTGGGATTTTTCATCGCGATTTTTGGCAACGGGTGGCGCTCCGTCCGCGTGTATTTGGGATTGCGGCGGCGCTGGCCCCGAGGGCACGAAACCGCTGATGTTGACAGGACACGCAGAACCGCTGAGCGCGATGGCATATCAACGCCGCGGGTACCTTCTGGCGACCGGCGGCCCCGAAGGGCAAGTCTGTGTCTGGCAGCCCGCGAACAAAAAAGCCCCACAAATCGGCACGGATGGTTACAACAGCGAAATCTCCGTTTTGAGCTGGTCCCCCGACGATCAACGCCTCGCCATCGGCACCGCCAACGGCGAAGTCGGAGTAGCACGCTTGGCGTGATTGGCCGTTTAGCCGCGCCGCGCAGGCTTGGCGTAGCGAAGTGCGTGCGGCGTGAACTCACGAGAAATTCGCGTTGTGGTCTGATACACCAAGCCCGCGCTTCGCTCCGAAGACTACGCGGCGCGGCTAAACGAAGAAACTTTTTCGGAGACGGAATGCTTACAGTGGCTCGATCGAGACGCCGAGAATCAGCGGGTTCGTCGTGGCGGCGTTCTCGAAGGCGACGAACTGCACGACGCCAGTTTGCCGGGGCGTGACGGTCAACATCCAGAGTGGGCTGTCTGCATCATGGGTGCCGCCACCGGCGATCCACTCGTGTTCCTCGGTCTTGCCACCTGCGAAGTGAAGTCGCACTTTCAGCACGCCGTCTGTGCCGACTGCCCCGAGGATGTGAACGGCTTTCACCGCGAGGAAGCAACCGATTTTCGCCTGGCCGGCTGGCCCGAGCACGACGCCGGGGCTGACGGCGGACGTTTCGAACGACACGCCGCGGACTGTCACCGGCCCCGTTGGAATCGCAATGAGTGTGGCCGGTTGGTTCGGGTTGGCCACGACTTGCAACGGGATGATGCCGCGTAGTGCGGGTGCGGCCTGGGATTTCTTTTCCCCAGTGCGTTTCTCGGCGGTAATCGCCATCAGGATCGGCGAGGTTTTATCGCCGTCTTCCTTCACGAACTCGATCTCCTTCACGACCGCATCGAGTGCCGGGGAGATCGTCAAATAGCGAACGGTGCGACGATCTTCGAACGAGATCGCGTGCTTCGAATCGGGAATGTCGTGCTGTCCGACGTAATCGCAGAAGTGTGTACCGTTCTCCCAGCGATGTTCTTCGGTCTTGCCGCCTTCGTAGCGAATGATGACGTGAAGAACGGTCGTACCGAGTACACCCTCCATGCACGGGAAACCCCACGCCGAGACGCCACTTAAAAAATGCAACCGCGACGCAGCCACTCCCACCGGAACCGTCACCGACTTCGGCATCTCGGCGGCCATCCCATTTGGGCCGTAAAACTGCACGATGTTCGGTTCGTCGTTGCGGGGTGCCACAAGGTGAAACGGTACGCCTTCGATACGCGGATCGGACCAGTCGGCGAGTATCATCTTGTCGTGAAATCGCGGATCGAACTTGAGTCGGTTCGTCGTGACGTTGATCGCTTTCGCCAGTGAAACCGGCACGAAGCGTTCGTCGCCCGTGACGGCAACGAGTGGTTTTTGAATCGGTGCGGCGGGCCACGTAGCGGGCGGCGCTGAAGGTGCGGGTGCGGCGGCGGCGACCTGTGGTACGGATGGCACTTGTTGGCGATTCGCCGACGAGAATTTCGCGTCGTTTGGCGGTGAAGTCCCCGTCAGGAACCACGCCCCTGCACCGACGACGACGAGCAAAACCGCCGCCCCGATAGCGCCCATGGCCCACTTGGGCATACCGCGATCGTTCATTTCTGCTTCCCGGCGTCGCGATCGCTTTTTGATCGGCCGCGACGTCTTCGTTCCGCTTCGTGTTAGCGGCTCGCCGACGATACTGCCCGTCGTCGGTGCGGGCAACCATGGCCCGAGCGCATCGATGACATCCTCCGGAGTTTGGTAGCGGTCCGAAGGCTTCTTCGCCATCATTTTGCCGACGACTTCGGCGAGCGCCGGTGGCACGCGGCCTGCCAGTTTCTTCGTGAGGCTCGGTGGGTCTTTGAGTTGATGCTGCAAGAGCTTCTGCGTGGTCGAACCGGTGAACGGCGGGTGCCCGGCGACCAGTGCGTAAAGCGTTGCGCCGAGACTGTAAATATCGCCGCGCTCATCGACCGGTTGT
>JANXNT010001309.1 GCA_025353985.1 Limnoglobus sp. | reverse complement strand
TGTATATTGAAGTGCAAACTGCGGAAGGCGGAACTGTCCGAATCTTGACAAACACATGCATGGAAGGAGACACGCTGATTCTGAGGCAGTTGCACATAGAAGAGGGTATAGCTGGCTCGATTGGTCCAAGAGAACTGCGTGCGACTCTAGAAGCATTCGTAAATGAAATCGGCACTGAATTTGGGGCTAGAACCGTTCGAATCGAAGGCGGGATACGTAACTCTGGGACGAGCAATCCTAGAACGCCGCGCGTCCGCGAATACGAGGTCGAATAAAATGGCATGCATAGTTGTACTGTCAAATATTGCACCAAAATCGAAGGTAATTAGCATCGTCATGCTTGTTAAAGAATATACGCAATATGGTCTCAAAGTGTCGAAAGAACTCGTGGAGCGTGTTTTGCTGCGTGAGAGCGTCGAGTTGGTGATTGTTAACGCGGAAAATGCAAAGCAATTCATCGCAGAGGCAAACAAACTTGGCGCAAACGCGGCCCTGAAAAATGAAATCTAATCGTTTCTCGGACGGGCTGTGAAATCAACCTATTGCTCGCCAAAAACCCGGCACCGAGCGGGTGAGAATAATGCGGGAGAGAAGTGCGTTCGGGTCGCGAGTTGACATCGAATGAGCGTTGGTCGCGCGGACTGCTCGGAGGAGGCACTTTCGTGCTGTCAATACTCCCGTTTGTGCCGAGTGGCCGAGCACCTGCCGCTTCAGGTAGTACCGCCGATGCCGCCGCCGGTCCGGCCGGATTGCAAGCCGATGTCCGAGCGAGCTTGCAAGCGGCACAAGCCGAACGCCGCGCCGCCGCACTCAGCCGCGGCGAACGCCAAGCGGTAGTGCCCGAACGCCCCACAGGGCCACCCGGCGAAGGTCCAGTGCCACGGCCCGAGCCCGTGCCACGACCTCCGGTAGTGCCTGAAAGCGTTGCCCCAACCTCACCGCCATCACTCCCTGTACCGAAAGGACACACTCGCGTTTATCGCGCTGTCAGTGAAGCAGAATATCAAGAAATGATGAAAATAGGTAAGTTTGACGTTCCCCCAGGGAAACCTGGTGTCTCACCCATGGATGGAAAGTGGTTTTGCGATACACCCGAAGGTGCTGCCAAGTTCGGCAACTCGAATATGGGTCCAGGTCCAGGGAAGTTTCGTATCATCGAAGCCGATGTACCAAATGCCGCTCCCGGACTTTTCAAGTACGATATAGATCGCTTGGGACCATCTCGGTACTTGCCTATAGAAGATTTGAACGGCGTTAAACCGCGACCAATTGAGGGCAAATGATTATGGGTGAAATTCATGCGACTCTAAACTGGTTAACTCGTGAAGAAGGCGGACGCAAAGAACTTCCATTCGGTCCGCGTTACATCAGCGAAGGTAGGTTCCTCGATCATACTGAGAAACGGGATATTGAGGGATGGTCTCTGATAGTTGATAAGCTTGGTGATTGCGAAATTCAAACTCCGATTTGGCGCGCCACGATCCGATTTGGAGTTGAAGAAGCACCGCACGAATGGCTAGTTAACGGTGCGAAATTTGAACTTTACGAGGGCAATCGTTTGGTTGCGCTCGGTCAGATTGATTAACCGAAACCATCGCAGAAAACGCTCACCCGCTACGATGACAAATCATGTCAGGAGCTTTTTAACAATCCGCGGAGTGAGTATTTATTGAGATATCGCGAGTTCAGTCGTCACCACGGTTGCGTATTCGGTTGTCTCCGTCGTGGGCCTCGTCGATATCCACGAGGCCGTGACCGGGAGAGAAGCGCGTTCGGGCAACGAGTTGACATCAATGGAGCGTTGGTCTCGCGGTTTTCTCGGGGTGGGCAGTTTCTTGCTATCTTTAGCGCCGCTTCTTCCGAGTGGCCGAGCGGCGGTGGCCGGTGCCGGCGCGGATACGGCCGCAGGCCGGGCCGCATTGGAAGCCGATGTCCGAGCGAGCTTGCAAGCGGCACAAGCCGAACGCCGCGCCGCCGCACTCAGCCGCGGCGAACGCCAAGCGGTAGTGCCCGAACGCCCCGCAGGCCCTCACGGCGAAGGCCCAGTCCCGCGACCAGAACCGGTGCCAACGGAAGCGCCCGTGCCGCCACCCGTTGAAGCGTCCGTGCCGCCACCCGTTGAAGCGCCCGTGCCGCCACCCGTTGAAGCGCCAGTACCGCCACGTATAGAAACC
>JANXNT010001273.1 GCA_025353985.1 Limnoglobus sp. | reverse complement strand
CTTCGCAAAACGCACACTTCCCATGTTGTGCAATGGACAGTGCCGTTTTCACGTCCGGATCGGCGTAGATTTTCGCTAAAAACTCTTTGCTCTTGAGAGGGATGCTGGGCGATGTCTGAACGCGAGCCTTTAATTTCGCATTCGCGAGGGTTCCCTTCGTCGTCAGTATCGATGGTGTTGCTGGGCGTTGAATCGATATCATTTCTTCAACGCTTTCTCTTTCTTTAACAGGTCCAGAGATTCCTGAATATCCTTCATCATTTGATTTTGCAGTTTCGACTCGCCGAATGGGAGTTCGCCGATCTCGGCTTCGAGTTCTTCCAGTTTCTTCTCGTCCGCTTTTGTTAGTTTCGCTTTGCCGAGAACCGAGAATCTTGTCACGCTCAGCAATCTGCTTTGCGATCTGTGGCGGTCGTGCGGAATCTAACCCGAACAAGTCGCTGGTTAGAATCTGATCGACGCGCCAGTTGCGGATGTAATCGACGTCGTTGTCGATGAGGACTTGGTCGCCATCGCGTCGGAGCACGGCGAGGTTTGCGTCGGCGGCGGCTTGCGCGATGAGCGGGCTGTGCGCCGTGGCGATGAACTGCGTGTTGGGGAAGAGCTTCGTCAGGCGGCCCATTAACTCGCGTTGCCACTTGGGGTGAAGGTGCAAATCGATTTCATCGACGAGCACGACCGCCGGTTCGGCGAGCGGGTTCTCGCTGTACGGGTAGCGTTCGACCATACGGCTCGCGAAGTCCGCCACCCACGTGGCCAGCGATTGATAGCCACAGCCAAGTTGCCGAAATGGCACCCAGCCAAACGGCGTATGAAACTCAACACGCGGCTTCGGCCGCATCCCGTCACCGGGAATAAAGCGTATGCCGTCAATCTCCCATAACACCGCTTTCAATAACTCAATTGCAATATCACGACGCTTCCGTTGCAACACGCGATCCTGATGCACCATATGCACTGTGGACGATGTGTAATCGAGATAAATCAACCATTCTTCGGGGTTGCGCAACTTTGCCGTATCGGAGAACAACGTACCCGTCGAGTCATCGTCTACAGATTCTTCGAGGAATGCAATTTCGCCAATTCTGCGACCCGCACCGTAAGCGTAAATTTTTGGTGCGAAATAAGGATCACGCAATACCAAGCCGATACCAGACGTGCCGGTACGTTTGCCGTCTGTAGATTCCCTATATTCAATTGATCCTTCACGAGAACGCTGACTACTCAAATCAACTTTGGCAACAAAATTTACTTCTGCAATTGCCGAATTCTTCTTCAGGCCTCTTAATAGAGATGGAAACGATCTGTTAATAAACTGGGGATAGCGTGGTTCTGGTCTCACATCAGAAGCCTGGAGAATAGTGCTGAAACCAACCAAGCACTGTAACAGCGTCGTTTTGCCGATGCCGTTGACGCCGAGGATGATCGTCCAGGGCGCGGGTTTGCCTTTGCCATCGGAGAGGTCGTGTTTCTGCTTTTCGCCAAAGCAACGGACGTTTTCGACTTCTAGCGAGAGGAAATATGGGGTCAGTGGCTCTTCGGCCTTCGGTTTGGCGTGACCGTTTTTGTTGGTGGATTTGGCCATGATCGTTGCCCTTTATTCGTCTTCGCCCCAGATGCAGATGCCGAAGCCGTTGAGGTCGAACTCTTCGGCTTTTTCGCCATCGACAGGGCCACCGCGGTCCATCGAGAGCCGTAGGAATAGCCAGAATGCGGACTTTTCGCCTTTGTGGTCGTAGCCGTTGGTGTCGATGTCGCCTTCCATCAGGAAGCGCCAGGCGCGTTTCTCGTTCCCGGCATCGACGCCTTCTTCTTGCCAGCCTTTCATGACGCGCGAGATGTTCTGTAGCGCGAGCTTCCAGCCCTTTTCGTCTTCGATGTGGAGCCGCAACTCGTCGGGTTCCTTCTCGATTTCGGCACCGGGTATCGGCACCATCGCCTCGAACAGCTTGTGTTCGATTGCTGCGGCGCGCCACGGCGACCAGAGGTAAAACGTGACGCAGGGGGAATCCATCACTAGCCCGTACAATTCGACCCGCATGATCCGCGCTCGCTTTCCTGCCGTTCGGTGTCCCAGACTACTAAGTTAGTACCTTGCAATCTAACCCACGGACCGGGAACCGTACAGTCTGGCAACGCCAGACTCGTCAGTTGGGGCCAGAATAACCAACAATTGTGAGGATGCGTGAACGCGATTCGCTTTCGGACGGTCGGGCCGCACTTGGCCGGGATGATGTTCCTGCAATACTTCGGCCTCGGCGCGTGGGTCGTTTCGCTGTCGCGCTACCTCGGCACATCGCTGGAACTGGGCGGCCTCGGTTTTGGCCCCTCGGATGTCGGCTGGGTGTATATGGCGTTGCCGATCGGGGCGATCCTTGCGCCGTTGCTCGTAGGGCCACTGGCGGATCGCTACTTCGCGGCGGAAAAACTCCTCGGCGTCATGCAGTTCATCATGGCGGCACTGTTAGCGGGTGCGGGATTGTGGTGCGAACGGGCGGCGGCGCAGGTTCCTGGCACATCGCAAACCACGTTCTTCGTACTGATGGTCGCGTATGGCGTGGTCTGTCAACCGACGCTGACACTGACGAACGTGATCGCGTTACGCAAGCTGCCGAAGCCGACGACGCAGTTTAGTAAAGTGCGTTTAATTGGCACATTTGGCTGGATTGTCGCCGGTTATGCGGTGGCGTGGGGCATGAACCCGATGTCGCCGATGCCGTTGTATCTGGCGGCGGCGACGGCACTGGTGCAGGGCTTCGCATCGTTCACGTTGCCGCACACGCCGCCGCGTGGGATGGGGCGTTCGACCGCCGAGATCATCGGCTTGCCGTCGATCCGCATGTTCCGCGACCGCTCGTTCGTCGGCTTCGCAATCGCGGCCGTCATCGGCAACATGATGAACCAATTCTACGTGCTGTATGCCACTCGCTACCTTGCCGAACACGGCACGACGGCACCCGAAGCGGTGCTGACACTCGGGCAGTGGTGCGAAATCGCGTGTATGGCGATCTCGCCGTGGCTAGTGGTGCGTTTCGGCCTGAAACCAGTGATGCTCGCGGGGCTACTCGGCTGGGTGTTGCGAATGGCGATACTCACGTGGGGTTCGCCGTCGTGGGCGGTGGCGATTGCGTTGCCAATGCACGGCTTCAGCTATGCGTTTTTCGGAATGCTCGCCGCATTGTTCGTGGATCGCGAAGCCCCGGCGGAACTGCGTGCGGGTGCGCAATCGCTCGTAGGTTTCCTCAGTTCGGGGCCGTCGGTACTCATCGGCAACTGGCTCGCGGGCCGCGTCGGGCAGGCCGCCACGACCGCCAACGGCACCGTTTGGTCGACGGTCTGGCTCGTTCCCTGCGTCGGTTGCGCGATCGGCGCTTTGGTGTTTTTGCTGATGTTTCACGAGCCACCCGACCGCCAAAAATCGACGTAAGTCACCATTGCGAAAGTTCTCAAACCGTGTTTTTCGTGTTTTTTGCGTCTCAAAATGCCACTTTTTGATCGGCTTTCGCTTATCGGTTTTGGGCGTTTTTGCGGTATCCTGATATCCTGTCGTGGTTTACATCGTGGGTCATTCGATTGGCACTCGGCGCAAGTAGCGCCTTTTTTGGGTCACTATGCGACCTTTCTGTGTCATTGCGCGCCTTTTCTATGTCGCGGCGCGCCTTTTCTGTGTCATTTCGGCGCACTCTTGAGTACGTTCGTGCGCATCGCGAATTCTGACTTACGTCAAATCGTCTAAAACTTATTGACTTCAGGATATCGTGTGGGTGATACATATTCAGTAGTCCATGCAGACGCGGAAACCGATGCTGTAGTTTCGAAAGGTCGAATTGTTACTACCACGGTCCGCGCAGCGATTTCTGCTCGTATCGAATGCCCAAGAACCACCGCGACAGATTCGTTGCTTTGAAATGGAATCGTTATAGGCTTTCAGTAACTTCGCAAGTGTGTGGTAGTGGAAACGGGCGGTGGAAACGGGCGAGCGTCTCTACACCCGACCCCTTGCGGGGATCGGCTCGGTGATTGTTGCTGCCGTTCGTTAGTTCGAAGAGTTTCCGCCCCGCGCTTCGCTACGCAAAGCCTACGCGGCGCGGCTAAACGCCGATGCCGATTTCTCGTACCGGCGTGAAGTTACTTGCGAGTTCCCCTTGCTAGCTCTGCGGGCTGGTCGAATTGGAAGCCTGTGCCACTTGCGAACGCACCGACCCCTTACGGGCTGCTTACCCTGTGCGGCCTCCGAATGGGATTGCGTGGAGGCCGCGGACGCGCTGGCGATAGTACTTTAAGCCGGGCACGAAGAATGACACGGCGGAGACGATGCCGAACATGAGGTGGGCGTATCTGGGGATGTATGCCATCAGGCAGGCGACGACGAAGTTGGCCATTGCCCAGATGTAAAATTGGCCGGAAAGCACGCCCGCTTTGAACATCATCACCATGCCGGCGGCGACCGCGATTGCGGGTGAGAACTTGAGCGCGGGCGAGCCGCTGACGACTTCGATCGCGAACATCGCGAGGCTGGCGGACACCCCGGCGGCCCAGGCGTGCGCGATCTGCCGTTCGACGAACATCACCGGCCCCGCGCGGCGACGCAGTTTCCACAAAATCGTACCCCACGTGAGTAGCCCGAACCCCCACGATGCGAGGTAGTACGCATGGCTGGTGACGCCCTGCCAAGACATGATTTGCGTCAGCAAACAGAGTAAAAAAATCATCAGGCTATGCCACATCCAGAGCACGCCCCAGTTTTCCAAAATCGCGGCATGATGCGTCTCGCGCAACAATCGCGATAGGAAATATCCGAGGTTACTCGGCCGCGTCGAAACCGCTTCCCCCGCAAGATACGCTTCGAGGTCGGCCGCGAGTTCCCCGGCACTCGCATACCGCAAATGGACCGGTTTTTGTAGGCATTTTAAACAGATGAGTTCGAGGTCGCGGTCGACCATCGGGTTCAAATCGCGTGGCGGAATCACTTCCTGTTCGAGCACGAGCAACAGCGTATCGACGGGGTTTGCGGCTTGAAACGGCGGCCGCCCCGTAACGAGTTCGTACAGGATTGCGCCGAGCGAATAGACATCGGCGGCGGGTGTCAGATCCTTCCGCCCCGTCGCTTGCTCGGGGGCCATGTACGACGGCGTGCCGACGACCGCACCCGTTCGCGTCAAAGACTCGGTGCCATCGATTCGCTTTGCCAATCCGAAGTCGGTGACTTTCGGCAGCAACGGCGACGGAGTTGCGTGCAGTTCGGTGGACGAAGAATAGCCCGAACGTGCGGCGAGGTCGGGGAGGTTCCACTCGCCTTCGCGTACTTTGCGACGGACGTTTAGCAGCACGTTCGAGGGCTTCAAATCGCGATGCAAAATTCCTTGTTCGTGGGCATGTTGCACACCGCGCGCGATCGCGGCGAGGATGGCGGCGGCATCGCGCGGCATCAGCGGGCCTTCGGCGTGAACGCGCTGCGCGAGCGTCCAGCCTTCGACGAATTCCATGCACAAATAGGCCTGGCCATCGATGACGCCGACTTCGTGAACCGTGACGATGTTCGGGTGTTTCAGCCGTGCGAACGCCTCGGCTTCGGCCTGGAAGCGCGCACGATCTTCGTCGGACGCCAGATGGGCCTCGCGCACCATCTTGAGCGCGACCGTACGGTTCAGCGACTTTTGTCTGGCTTTGTAAACGACGCCCATGCCACCGCGGCCAATTTCTGCGACGAGATCGAAGTCGCCAAATTCGCGCGGAAATACAATCGCGTTGAGGCTACCGCTCGAATCGCGCGAGGGCTTGCGGTGATCGCTGGCTGAAGTTTGTCCGCGATGGGCCATGTCCGCAAACTGGGCGATCGCCCATAATTCGCGGAGTTCTTTTGCGAGGTCCGGGTTGGCCTGCGCGACGGTGTCGACGTCCGCGAAACGGCCCGTACGCTGGGCCACGCCGAG
>JANXNT010001248.1 GCA_025353985.1 Limnoglobus sp. | reverse complement strand
CTACCTAAGGATGCACGGGATGGTCATTCTTGTTAGCCCGACGCGCTAGCGAGGGAGTCAAAACACTCGCTAGCGCAAGCGCAACCCAGGGGTACGAAGTAAGACGTCTAACCCTGGGCTAAAAGATCGAACCCCATTGGGGTAAAAGCATAGCCAGTTCTTACCCCAACGGGGTTAAATCTGACAGACCAGGGTTAGACGTTCCTCGTCGTACCCCTGGGCATAGCTGTGAACATCGCAACTTCAAAAACCTCGCTGGCGCGTCGGGCTAACAAGACTGCACACCGTTACTTAACACGACCGGCACCGAACGTGCAATACGGACACGCACGGACGACTGAACGCGTGATTCGTAAGAAAGGGGAACACCTGGTTTCGCATACGATTGGTACTCTTGGATAGACGCCGCAATGAATCTACAAACGCTCCGCAAATTGACGACACGTGTGGGATTGTCTAACACTGTGCGACTCGTCGCCCACCAACTAAAAGGCAAACCGGCCGATGGGATGTATTCGATCCGTGCGAGCGGATACGAACACCCGTTCTACCTGCGGCCGCACGGCAGCGATCCGGCCGTATTTAAACAAGTCATCCGGGATGGCGAGTACGACATTCTTCCGCCCGAAACCGATGTCGAACTCGTGATCGATTGCGGCGCAAACGTCGGGTTTACCTCGGTGTACTTTTTGAACCGGTTCCCGAAGGCTCGCCTCATCGCAATTGAACCCGATGCTTCGAACTTTGCCGTCTTGCAACGCAACCTCGCACCGTATCAGGATCGCGTTCGCCTCGTGAATTCGGGCGTTTGGTCGCACCCGGCCCGATTGCGGATGAGCGAGGAGCCATACCGCGATGGCCGCGAATGGGCGCGTATGGTCCGCGAATGTCGGCCTGAGGAGCCAGCCGAATTTGTAGCAACCGACATCGGCACGCTGTTCCGGGAATCCGGTGCGAAACGCATTAGCTTCTTGAAGATTGACGTCGAAAAATCCGAGCGCGAAATATTTGCTCGCAACTACGAAAGTTGGATTCACACCGTCGACGCCATGGCAATCGAACTCCACGACGACGATTGCCGTGCGGTTTTCGAACGAGCCATTTCCGACGCGAAAGTACCACTCGAGTTTCGCGAACTGCGCGAACTGACCGTAGGAGTTCGCCGAGAAAAATCTCAAAATTGATAGAATCTTCATCGATCTGTCGTTGGCTTTTGGCGCAATTCTAGCATAATCATTGAATACTCTTGACGGTGCGCACTGTCGAGACATGGGGCGGACACCGCCCGATTCTGCTTCAGCCTCCGCTGTTTCGAGGGTAAGCGTCACGATGGCGACTCTGTTTCAAATCTCAAAAGCGTGCAAGAGTTACGGCTCTCAAATGTTGCTCGATAACGCTGATGCCGTCATCAGCGATAATACCAAAGTCGGATTCGTCGGACGAAACGGCGCAGGCAAGAGCACCCTGTTACGCGTTCTACTCGGTGAAGAAGAACTCGATAGCGGCGAAGTTATTCGCCACCCCAACCTCCGCCTCGGCTATCTGCGACAGCACGACCCGTTCCTCCCGAACGAGACCGCACTCCAGTTCCTGATGCGCGACAGTGATCAGCCCGACTGGAAATGCGGCGAAATCGCCGGGCAGTTCGAACTCAAGGGCGCGTACCTCGATGGCCCCATCGACAAACTTTCCGGCGGTTGGCAGACGCGCGTAAAACTGGCCGCGTTGCTGTTGCACGAACCGAACCTGCTGATGCTCGACGAACCGACGAACTTCTTGGACTTGCGCACGCAGATTCTCCTCGAACACTTCCTCAAGAGTTTCCGGGCCGCATGTTTGATCGTCTCGCACGATCGCGCATTCCTCGGCGCGACGTGTAACCACACGCTCGATATTTCGCGTGGGAAGCTCACGACGTTCCCCGGCAAGATCGATGCCTACCTGGAATTTCAACAGGAAAAGCGCACGCAAGACGAACGCACGAACGAAGCGACGATGGCCAAGAAGCGCCAGTACGAAGACTTCATCGCGCGGAACAAAGCACGGGCATCGACTGCCAAGCTCGCACAATCGAAAGCCAAAGCGCTCGAGAAACT
>JANXNT010001205.1 GCA_025353985.1 Limnoglobus sp. | reverse complement strand
TTTGGTCTTCGGTGTGGCGACTGCGAACTCGTCGACGATGATCGCTTCTTTATCCATGAACTTGCTGAGGATCGCCATGCGGGTCGCGGCACGCACCGCTTGCTTAGGCAGGTGGTATTCGTAATCGCGTGGCTTCGGGCCTTTCGCGGTACCACCACCTCGTCGCTTGTTCGTTCGCTTCGTACCGGCGCGGGCATTGCCCGTACCCTTCTGGCGGAAAATCTTCTTGCTGCTACCGGCGACTTCGCCACGGCGTAGCGTGTGGTGAGTACCGGCCCGCTGATTAGCTTGATACATCAGGCACACATCGTGCAACAACTGACGGCTAATCTTGCCGCCCTTCGAAAACTCCGACGGGTCGATTTCGACCGTGCCGACTTGATTACCGAGTTTGTCGACGATCGGCACGACGAGCTTGCCCACCGCCTCGTACATGAGTGGCAGGTCGGCAGGCTGTTCGGTCGTTGCGTGTTCGGTGGACATTGCTCTTGCCTTCGTAGCCGGTGAGTCGCTTCTGAATTCCGAAACTGGCTTCGTCTATTTAGACGAAACGACCCGCATGGGTGTCGGCGTTATTCATCCTCAAGGACGATCCATCGTGCGATCATCCGAAGATGGCCGGCCCTTGCGGGCAGTCTATCCGCGCTTTATATGGCGCGGCAATCACTCCGTCAATTCCCTGCGCCGATAACGCGAATCTTGATGTCCACACCTGGTGGCAGACTCAGGCCTTTGTTCAAAGCCTCAATCGTCTTGCCGGTCGGCTGGAGAATGTCGATCAATCGTTTGTGCGTTCGAATTTCGAACTGCTCTCGCGATTTCCGGTCGATGTGCGGGCTACGGAGAACCGTGTACCGTTCGATTCGGGTTGGGAGTGGGATCGGCCCGTGGACTTCGGCCCCGGTTTGCGTAGCCGTTTGTACGATTTCCGCCGCCGTCCGATCGAGGACTTCGTGGTCGTAACCTTCCATCCGGATGCGGATTCGTTCGTTGCCGGTGCCCGCCATGCCGACCTTCCTGCTTCGCTCGCGTAGTGTCCGTCCACCCACCGTAAAGTACGGTTCAGGAAGGCTTGTTTTTAGAGCGCGTGACTCAGTCGTCAAGCAAATATGCTAAAAACGCGCACGATTCATCGAAATACGCGCCGTATCGCTAAGAAACGATGAAATTTTCGCACGGTGTCTATCATGGTTGTGGAGGACCACCATGCGAATTCTCGCGATCGCGATTGCTCTCGTTTCGTTTACGCTCTTCGTTCGTGCCGACGACGACAAGCCGCTCGGCTACCCCGTTCCTGCGGTCTATCCCACGCCCGATGGCAAGCACACGTTCGTGCTCATTCCGCCAGTATCGACGAACCCGAAACGTCGCGAAAACACTAATCAGCAAGCCTTGCGCGAGAAATACCCGATCAGCGGACTCTACGCGCCGAACATCGAGAAACCGCTCTGGACCGTCGACTGGTACGCCTACGATGCCTACCCCGCGAACGACGCGATTCACGTCGTTCGCATCCACGGTGACAGCCTATTGTCACGCCACTTTATCGGCGGCAATCGCCTACCCGATGAAAAGGTCGCCGAGCAAATCGCCTCGCCTGCCGTGAGCTTCTACGATTCCGGAAAACTGATCCGCACCTACTCCGTGCGCGAGCTTGTTGGCAACCCGGATGCCCTGCCGCACTCGATCGAAGACGTGCTCTGGATGGCCGGTGCCGTCATCACTCAAGACGACAAACAGTTCGGTTTAACCACGCAAGATTCGCGTCAGTTATACTTCGAATTGGAGACGGGCAAAATCGCTATCAACCGCGAAGCGGGGCTAGGAAATGCACAAGTCTGGGTGATCCGATTCTCGCTGCTGGCACTCGGAATTTCCCTGCTCGTGTTGCTCGGCGTATTCATTTATAAGCAGCGAATGAAGCCAGTTTAGAGCTTACAGCGGTCTGAGCTAACATTTCCGAATTGTTAGCCTGAAGCGCTAGCGAGGGAGTCGTCGCGAGTCCGCGAGACTCGACGTGAAATGCCACGATTGAGAATGGGTGCGGCACCCTCCATGGTATCACTATGGGCTACGTGAGCGGTCCCTTCAGGACTGAATAACAGGCTCCGACACGGAAGGTGTCGCTCTCTCAGCCCATGGTGGATCCATGGGAGTTGTGGCGAGTCCGCGAGACTCGACGCAAAATCGACATCCCCGGCGTACGAACCGTCGTGTTTCGATGACTCGCCACGACCATCAGTCATTCCTCGCTAGGGCTTCGGCCTAACAAGATCGCTACCCCACGAACACGCCGCCACTAAATCCACTAACCGCATCGAAGTCGAACTCGGTGGTGGGCGTGCCGTTTGGCCCGATGTTCTTGCCAAGATAACCCGTCACTCGCGAACCGGCCCCACTGCCAGAGCCGACGACGAGGTCGGCGCGATTGTCGCCGTCGAGGTTCTTCACCGCCACGCGAATGCCGCCTCGGCTGTTGACGTCGCCACCGAAGAAGTTCGCGAGATTCACGTACGTATTCGTCAGCAAGCTCTTGCCGTCGAGTGCCAACACACGCGGCCCGCCACCGGGGCCACCACCTGCGATGAGGTCCGCGAAGCCGTCGCCGTTGATGTCGCCGGCGGTGACGAAGATGCCGTTGCGCAGAGCTTGTTCGAAGGCGAAGAAGTCGCCGAAAATTTTCACGGGCGTCGTTGCAAGTGACTTGCCATCGAACGCCGCCACCCGCGGTCCGCCACCGAAGCCGGCCACCACAATGAGGTCGGCGGTGCCGTCGCCGGTCATGTCTGCGATGGCAGAGCGTGCGCCGCCGCGGAAGTTGGTATCGTCGATGCCGAAGAACGCGGTCAGCTTCGGAAAGCTCGCCGCGCCGCTGTAAATATCCACGCGCGGCCCGCCACCTTCATCGGGCGTGATCGCCAGATCGGGGATGCCATCGCCGGTGACATCGCCTGCAGAGACGTAGACGCCACCTTTAAATGAAGCCTCAAACGGCGCAACATCGAACAGGATGGCTTGCGATTTACCATCGAGAACCAACACGCGCGTCGCGATGCCCGGCCCCGTGCCAACGATGAGATCGGCGACGCCATCGTTGTTGAA